>CAKTVN010000057.1 GCA_934623545.1 uncultured Oscillospiraceae bacterium | reverse complement strand
TCATGGCGCTGGTCGTCGCCATAAAGCCGAGGTACGGTCCGCCGAACGCGGTATCCAGCCCGAGGGGCTGACCGTCGCCGACCGCGATGTCCGCGCCGCAGGCGCGCGGCGTCGGCAGCAGTGCGCAGGCGATGGGATTGACGCCCATGACGAACTTCGCGCCTGCCGCGTGTGCGATCTCGCCAAGCAGCGCAGCGTCTTCAATCTGACCGTAGAAATTCGGCTGCTGAACATAGAAGCACGCGGCATCCGCGCCGAGCGCCGCCTTGAGCGCCTCGGCGTCGGTTTTGCCGCCCTTCGCCGGGACGACGTGCAGCGTGGTGTTCGATGCGAAGCAATAGGTCTTCATGACCTCGATGACCTGCGGGTTCGTGGTCTCGGAGACATAGGCGACGGTGCGCTTGCGGTCCTTGCACATGGGGATGGTCTCGGCGGCGGCAGTCGCGCCGTCGTAGTGCGAGGCGTTCGCAACATCCATCCCGGTCAGCTCGCAGATCATGGTCTGGAATTCAAACGTGCCCTGAAGCACGCCCTGGCTGATCTCCGCCTGATACGGCGTATAGCAGGTGACCAGCTCCTCGCGGGAGGTCACGGATTTGACGACGGCGGGAATAAAATGGCGGTAGCTTCCGGCGCCGCGCAGGACAGTCTTGAAGACCCGGTTTTTCTCCGCCAGGTCCGTGACCTTCTCGCGCACCTCCAGCTCGCTCAGCCCGGAAGGCAGGTCCAGCGCGCCATGTAGCAGCATTTCCTGCGGCACGGCGGCGTAAAGCGCGTCAAGGTCCTTGACGCCGACCTTCTGGAGCATTGCCTCCCGTTCCGCCGCGGTGGTCGGAACGTAAGAACCCATCAGTGCTCCTCCTTCGTGAAGGCTTCATAGGCTTCCGCGTCCAGCAGCTCGGAAAACGCGCTGACGTCGGTCACCTTGAAGATCCATGCGCCATACGGGTCGGAGTTCAGAAGCTCCGGGGAATCCTCGAGCTCCTCGTTGACCTCGGAGACCTTGCCGCTCACGGGGCTCATAACGTCGGAGACTGCCTTGACGGATTCCACGTCGCACGCGGTCTCGCCTGCGGTGACCTCGTCGCCGACCTCGGGCAGGTTGACGTAGACCAGATCACCCAGCTCGCTCTGCGCGAAGTCGGAAATGCCGACCAGTGCGGTCGTGTCGTCAAGCATCTTGACCCATTCATGGTCGCGGGAATATTTCAGCTCTGCGGGAAAGTTCATTGTAAGTTCCTCCTTAAAAATTCAAACAAATTTGTTGTGTTGCTTTGCTCAGCCCTCGGTCTCGGGAAGCACCGGGATGACATAGGGCGGGATGTTCTGAACGATGTGGTTCTTGACGACCTTTGCCGGCTGGCGCTTGCCGCGGATGTCGACCTCGATCTCGCTGTCGCGGGTCACGCGGCTGTCCATGTACGCAAAGCCGATCGAGCGCTTGCCGGTCTCGCCGCTGAAGACGGTCTCCGGTCCCTCGCCCTCGGTCTTGTAATAGGGCACCATCGTGCCGGAGGTCACATAGCCGACAGGCTTGCCCTCTGCCCATGCGTCGTTACAGTAGATCGTAAAGCCCTTGCGCAGAACGCCCTTGCCTGTAAGGCAGATCGGCTGGATGCGGTACGGAAGATCGGCGATCGCGGAGTAATCGCGGTCCAGAATTTTCTTGCGCGCCGCCGCCTGCTTTTCAAGCGCAGCTTTGCCGACAAATTCGCCCTTCTCCGGCGCGAACGAGACCGCAAAGCTCGCCAGCGGCACCGCGAAAATTTGAATCTCGCCGCCAAGCTCGCACTCGCCCATCTCGTGCCCATAGAGCGGCAGCGCCGCCTCGAGCCGCGTCGTATCGCGCGCGCCGAGTCCGGTCGGCTTTGCGCCCAGCTCGATCATACGGTCCCAGAAATAGCGCGCGTCCTCGGAATCGCAGTACAGCTCATAGCCGATGGGCTCGCCGGTGTAGCCGGTCTTGGAGAGGCGGACGGTCCTGCCCGCCATCTCGAGCGTCGCGAGGGCGTTTTTTACGTCCTTCTCCAGAAGCGTTCTGCCGCCCGCGAGCGTCGTGAGAATTTTTGCCGCCTCCGGTCCCTGCACCGCGATGGCTGCGTAGCGGTCGGAGACGTTGGTCAGCTGCACGTCATAATTCGCGGCGACGCCGTTGAGATATTCCATGTCCTTTTCGATGTTGCCGGCGTTGATGACGAGGAAGTACTTCCCGTCCTCAAAGCGGTTGAGGTATGCGTCGTCCACCGCGCCGCCCGCTTCGTTCGGGATGATGCAGTACTGCGCGCGCCCGATCTCCAACGCCTGCACGTTGCTGGACAGCACGTGCTGCAAAAAAGCCACCTGCTCCTTGCCGGTCACGTCGACGCGCCCCATGTGCGACACGTCGAAAATGGCGCAGTGACGGCGGCAGTAGAGATGCTCCGCGAGGATCCCCTCCGGATACTGGATCGGCATATCCCATCCGCCGAAGTCTACCATCGTGGCGCCCGCATCCAGATGCGCCTGATACAGGACGGTACGTTTTAATTCACCCATAAGCTCCTCCAAATGAAATTGATACAGTTTTGCGGTCAGACAGACAAAAAAACAGAGCACGCCGCATTATGGCGCGCTCTGTTCCAAAACCTGAAAGATTCTCCCCGAGGGGATTGCTTCGTCGGTGCCGCAAGCGGCTTTCCAGAGTTCCGTCCACGATCAGTTCTGGTACCTGAGAGTTCCTCGCGCGAGCCCCTTCGGTGACATACCATGTATGTGCTCTCCTGACCGTCTCATCCGGCATGATTCAGTTGTGGCGCGGGCAGAAAGCCTCACCGCTTGACTTTACTATAATCCTCCGCGCGGCGCGTGTCAATCCTGAAATCGGCGCGCAGGCGGAAAATATTTGCGCCCGGGTTTGGGCGTTTTCACTGACAGAGAAAAGGGCGTTTGTTTCATAGTGTCTCATGGCTTCAAGGCTTTTGCGATTGCACCGCCGTGCCGTGATTGCGGTGACACCGCAGCTGTGCCTCCGGCGGCATGCTTTTTTCTGTCTTGCCAGAAAAAAGTATGCAAAAAAGAGGCGCAGGACGCGAAATAGCGCTGACGCGCGAAAAGGCATATCGTTCCATTGTACGTGTTGTCGTTACCCCGGTGGTCAAGGAACGCCCTTCGGGCGACCGTAGAATCGGGTTTCCTGAGCGCACGATAAATTGCGTAGTCGCTCCGTTAGCGCCCGTTGAATATTTGACGTATGGAAATCGGAACGCGTCCGACCTTAAGAGATTCGTAGGGGTCGATGCCCACATCGACCCGCTGTGCAATGGGCTGATGTGGGCATCAGCCCCTACAACCCTTAGTAGGACAAATATTTCCCGATTTCCATACGTCAAATATTTACCGCGGTGCGATATTCCCGTATACAAAATTGGGCGCGTCACCCGAAGGGCGTTCGGACTACGGAAAGAGAAACGGTAATACGCACAATGTAACAAAATGCTTTTCTGCGCGTCAGCGCTATTTCGCGTCCCCAAGCACTCTTTTCTCCACCATCTTTTCTCTTGCGAGAGAAAAGATGGTGCCGCCGGAGGCACAGTTGCGGCGTCACCGCAAAAGCGGCACTGCGGTGCGATCGCAGAAGCGCCCGCGCACGCAGTATGCAAAAGACTTATGGATTCTTTTTCTCTTTTGGCAAATACTATTTCCCGAAATGTGATTTTACGGAGGGATCTCTATGCCGGAAGAAAAGCAGCCGAACGGTACGCAGCAGGAGCGGCAGCTGATGGAGCTGGGCGCGGCGACGACGCGCTCGAGCCGCGGAAACATCTACACACTGACGATCATCGGGCAGATCGAGGGGCACCAGACGCTGCCGGAGAACGTCAAGACCACAAAATATGAGCACGTCATCCCGCTGCTCGCAGCGGTGGAGGAGAGCGAGGAGATCGACGGTCTGCTGCTCCTGCTCAACACGGTCGGCGGGGACATCGAGGCGGGGCTCGCCATCGCGGAGCTGATCGCCGGGATGAAGAAGCCGACGGTCTCGCTCGTGCTGGGCGGCGGGCACTCCATCGGCATCCCGCTGGCGGTCTCGGCAAAGAAGTGCCTGATCGTCCCGACGGCGAGCATGACGGTGCATCCGGTGCGCATGACCGGGCTGGTGGTCGGCGCGCCGCAGACCTATCAGTATTTTCAGCGCATTCAGGAGCAGATCGTCGACTTTGTGACGGCAAGCTCCAAAATCACGAAGGAGAAATTTCTGGAGTTCATGATGGCGACGGACGAGATCGCGACGGATGTCGGAACGGTGGTCTACGGGCGGCAGGCGGTCGCCTGCGGGCTGATGGACCGGCTCGGGAGCCTGTCCGACGCGTTGGAGTGTCTGCACCGGCAGATCGCGCAGCGCAAAAAACGTGCGCAGGCAAAGTGATCTTCCGCCGAAAAGGATGGAAATATTCCGTGATCTGTGATAATATATTCTGGTATCACGATCATTGGGGGTGTGTCCATGAGCTACTGGCAGGCGATCATAATGGGACTGGTGCAGGGAGTGACGGAATTTCTGCCGATCTCCAGCTCCGGGCATCTCGCGATCTTGCAGAATTTTCTGGGGATCGGCTCGATGGAGGACCATCTGCTCTTCGATGTGCTGCTGCATCTCGGGACGCTGGGCGCGGTGTTCATCGCCTACTGGAAGGACATCGCGGGGCTGTTTTCTGAGGGCTTTGCGATGCTCCATCTCAAAAAGCTTCCGCGTGGGCAGAAGCCGGACCGCCTGAAGCGCAGGATGATCTCGTTCCTCGTGCTCGCGACGCTGCCGCTTGTGGCGGCGGCGCTTCTGAAAAGCGCGATCGAGTCCCTGTATGAAAACACCTTCTTCATCGGCTTTGCGCTGCTGGCGACGGGCGGGCTGCTGTTCGCGTCCGACCGCATGGGGCGCGGGACCAAGAACGAGCGCAATGCGACCATCGGCGAGGTCATGACGGTCGGGCTGGCGCAGGCAGTCGCGACGGTGCCGGGGCTGTCGCGCTCCGGAACGACGATCTCGGTCGGGATGCTCTGTGGGTTTGAGCGCTCGTTCGCGGTGAAATTCTCCTTCCTGCTGTCCATCCCGGCGGTGCTCGGGGCGAACCTTTTGAGCCTGATCGACGCAGTGCAGGCGGGAATTGATTTTTCGCTGCTGCCGATGTATCTGGTGGGCGTTGTGACGGCGTTCGTTTCCGGCTTCTTTGCCATCAGCGTCCTGCGGATCCTGGTGCAGAAAAACCGCTTCGGAAGCTTTGCTTATTATTGCTGGGGCGCGGGACTGGTAACGCTGATCCTGTCTCTTGTGGCGTGAGGTTAGAATATGGCTGAGGAAAAACGTAAAAAGAATACGGCTGCGTCGAGGTCTGCGGGCAAGCGGTCCTCCGGCGGCGCGCGCAGCCGCGGAAAGAACAGGAAAAATGCCGCCAAGCCCATCCGCCGCGAGGTCGGCGCGTTCGTCTGCCTGTTTCTGGGCGTGTTTACGATCCTGTGCTGCTTCCAGGTGGACGCGGTCATTTTGAATCTGATGTCGGCGCTGTTCAAGGGCTTGATCGGCGCGGGCTTCTACATACTGCCGTTTTCGTTTTTGATGGGCTTTGTGATCTTACTGCTCCATGACGGAAGACCGGTCGCGCTGCGTGTGACGTGCGCGTTCCTGCTGTCGGCGACGATCGGCGCGCTGGTGCATCTGTTCGCGGGCAGCAGCGCGGAGTGGACTGCGGATATCTTTGTGGACCTGTGGGAAGGCGGCATTGCCGGGACCTCCGGCGGTGTGCTGGCAGGCTTGCTCGCGCAGGCGCTCGCCGCAGTTATCAGCCGCATCGGCGCGGTGATCCTGCTGCTGTGCGCGTTGGTGATGGAGCTGATCACGTGTCTCAACATGACGCTCGGCGGCATCATCACCGCCGTCCGCGAGCGCCCGAGAGCCGAATACGCCGAGCCGCAGAAGGAGCATCCGGACCCGGCGAAGGTGATCGTCGACCATGTGGCGCAGAAGCAGATCGAACGCACCGAGCGCCGCCGCACACGCGCTTCTGAGTTCGATCTGCCGATCGACGACCCGCCCATGCCGGTGCGCGAGCGCGCGCAGGAGCCGGGCGGCGCGCAGAAGGAGATCATTTCTCCGGACCGCTATCTGGCGGAGAGCCGGAAAAAGCAGCGGGCAGAGCGGCAGAAGCAGGAGGATCCGGAGGAGCCGGTGCAGACGCCGGAGAAGCTGCCGCAGCCGGACGCGGAGGAGCTGAACGCGCACAAGGCGCGCTTTGACGAATTGCTGGTGCAGATCAATGGCGAGACCCGCCCCGACGCGCCGCAGGCGGTTCCGGATGAGAGCGCGCTCCCGCACCAGTTCCCGCCGCTGATCCTGGACAGCCACCGCGTAGCGGCACCGGAGGTCTCCGCGCCGCCGCTCGTCGTGCCGTCGGCGGCAGCCGCCGCGCCCGCGCCGGCTGCGCCCATCGCGCCGCTGCCGGAGGACAAGCCGGTCAAGAAGGCGGAGGTGCGCGAGGAGGCGGCGAAGATCGCACAGGAGATCGTGACGGGCGAACAGCTGGTCATGTATCAGTATCCGCCGGTCGAGCTGCTGCGCTCCGGCGACGGAAGCTCCGTGGACGGCACGGAGGAAATGCGCCAGAATGCGGAGCGTCTGAGCGATACGCTCGAGTCGTTCGGCATCGAGGCGCACATCATCAACGTCACGCGCGGACCGTCGGTCACGCGCTATGAGCTGGAGCTCAACCGGGGCGTCAAGCTCTCCAAGGTCACGAACCTTGCCGACGACATCGCCCTGTCGCTGGGCGCGTCCGGTGTGCGCATCGCGGCGATCCCGGACAAGATCTCGGTGGTCGGCATCGAGGTGCCGAACCGGCTGGTCTCGGTCGTGCTGGCGCGCGACGTGATCGACTCGCCGGAGTTCCGCAAGAGCAAGTCCCGCATCTCCTTTGCTGTCGGCAAGGACATCGGCGGCAACCGCATCATCGGCGACATTGCAAAGCTCCCGCATATGCTGATCGCGGGTACGACGGGCTCCGGTAAGTCCGTGTGCATGAACTCGCTGATCATTTCGCTTCTGTACAAGGCAAAGCCGGACGAGGTCAAGCTCATCATGGTCGACCCGAAGATGGTCGAGCTGGGCGTTTACAACGGCATCCCGCACCTGCTCATCCCGGTCGTGACGGACCCGAAGAAGGCGGCGGGCTCGCTTCAGTGGGCGGTGACGGAAATGATGCGCCGCTACCGCATGATGGCGGACGCCGGTGTGCGCGATCTGGATTCGTTCAACAAGGTCGCTGAGAGCGGGGAAGAGTTTGAAAAAATGCCGCAGATCGTCGTCGTGATCGATGAGCTCGCGGATCTGATGCTCGTCGCGGCGAAGGAGGTCGAAGAGTCCATCTGCCGCGTTGCGCAGATGGGACGTGCCGCGGGCATCCATCTGGTGATCGCGACGCAGAGACCGTCCGCAGACGTGATCACAGGTCTGATGAAGGCAAATATCCCGTCGAGGATCGCATTCGCGGTCGCCTCCGCGATGGAATCGCGCATCATCCTCGATACGGCGGGCGCGGAAAAGCTCGTCGGCAAGGGCGATATGCTCTACGCGCCGCTCGGTCAGGGCAAGCCGAAGCGTGTGCAGGGCTGCTTCATCACCGACACAGAGGTCCAGAATGTTGTGGATTTCGTGAAGAAAAACGACTCTGCGCAGTATTCCGAGGAGATTCAGGCGGACATCGAGCGCCGCTCCGCGCAGAGCGGCAAGGGCGGCGGCAGTGCGTCCGCCGCGGCGTCCGTGGAGGAGGCGGAGAGCGACGGCGGCGACGAGATGATGCCGGCGGCGGTAGAGGTCCTGCTCGAGACCGGACAAGCGTCCGTCTCCATGCTGCAAAGACGTCTGAAGCTCGGCTACGCCCGCGCCGCGCGCATCATGGACGAGCTGGAGGAGAAGGGCATCGTCGGTCCGTTCGAGGGCTCAAAGCCGCGCCAGATGCTCATCACACGCGAGCAGTGGGAGCGGATGAAGGACGGCTCCGCTGAAGAGTTCAATCAGGCGGTAGAGGAAGAGATTCCGTAGGGAACAAGCCGCGCCGCAGGCGCGGAGGCAACTGCGTCCGAAGGACGCAGGAGGTTTTTCAACCCCGCTTTCTTTCTCATATGAGAAAGAAAGCGCCGTTGACGGTCGAAAGAAAGAATACCAAAGGGGGATTTCGATTTCCCCCTTTGGAATCCCCTTAAAACGACCAAGAAGAGGGCTGATGCCCCCTTCTTGGATCATTCCCAGGGTTTGGTTTGTGTAAAGCACATTTCAAATCAGCAAAAAACGCGATGCAGATGCGGATTTGGATAGACCGGCGAGGTGGTCAAAATACTCTGCGGCTCGGTCGGGCGGACAGAGTCGTCCGCCCCTACGCAAGGTCGGAAACGCCCCGAATTTCATACGTCAAATATTCAACGGGCACTAACATAGCGACACGTACAGTTTATCGTGCGATGCGGAAACCC
>CAKTVN010000056.1 GCA_934623545.1 uncultured Oscillospiraceae bacterium | reverse complement strand
CGGCTGACCTTGACCGAGCCGTCGTCGCGCAGAAAGCGGCGAATTTCACCCGCGATCTTCGGGACGGCATAGGTGGAAAACTGTGTGCCGAACGAGACATCGAAGCCGGAGATCGCCTTGAGAAAGCCGACGCAGCCGAGCTGGTACAGATCGTCCGGGTCGACGCCGCGCCCGAAATAGCGCCGCGCGATCGACCAGATGAGCCCGGAGTTTTCCACGACGAGCTGCTCCCCTGCCGTGCGGTCTCCGCTCTGGGCGCGGACGATCAGCTCCTCCAGCGGGGCGCTCACACCGCTTTTCCCCGCCGGACGATCTTCCGCTTCATATGTACCGTCGTGCCCTTTCCGGGCGCGGAGACCACGCGCAGCTCGGTCATGAAGCTCTCCATGATCGTAAAGCCCATGCCGCTGCGCTCCTCGCCGCCGGTCGTGAACATCGGGCGGCGCGCCGCCTCGACGTCCGCGATGCCGCAGCCCTTGTCCTTGACCATGATGTCCAGCGTATCGCCGGAAAGGATGCGGCAGCGGAGCCAGACCGTCCCGATGGTGTCGCGGTAGGCATGGACGATGCAGTTTGTGACCGCCTCGGAGACTGCCGTCTTGATGTCGTTCATCTCGTCGAGCGTCGGGTCGAGCTGGGCGGCAAAGCACGCGACGCTCGCACGGGCGAAGCTCTCATTCGCGGACCGGCTCGGAAATTCGAGCTTCATGTAGTTTTCACATTTCATATTCAAGGCTCCTCTCCTCAATTTGTACGATCTTCTCGATCCCGGACGCGCGGAGGACCTTCATCGGCTGCGCCGGGACATCGCGCAGGGTAAGCTTGCCACCGATCTCACGCATATGGCGCATGGCGGAGATCACGACGGCGATGCCGCTGGAGTCCATAAAGCTCACCTCCCGGAAGTCCAGCACGCACTGTACCGGAAGGTAGAGGTCGATCTTGTTGCCGACCACACGCATCGTATCCTTGGCGCTGTGGTGGTCGATCTCGCCCTTGAGGGCGATGGTCAGGCGCTTGTCCTGCAAAAAACTGGTCAGATTCAAACGGATCCCTCCAAACGTAAAAATGGACACGCACGAAAAGGCTTTCATGCGTGTCCATTATAGAATTTATGCGCTGTTTTTTTCGTCGAAAGCGCGATGGCGCTTACTTTTTCAGACGTGCCTCGCTCTGCTCGAGCTGGAGCAGGAGCGCGCGGTTCTTTTCGAGCTTCTCACGCTCGGCGGCGACGACCTTCTCCGGCGCGCGGGAGACGAACTGCTCATTCGCGAGCTTGCCCTCGAACATGGCGATCTGGCGCAGGCAGTTCTCCTTCTCCTTCGCGATGCGCGCAAGCTCCTTCTCGACGTCGATCAGCTGATTGAGCGGGATATAGAGCTTGGCGTCGGCGGTGACGACGCAGAGCATATCCTCGTGCCCCTCGGGGTCTGCATCGCAGATGACGACCTGATCGGCGTAGGCAAGGCGCTTGATGAAGCCCTCGCCCTGGCGAAAGGTCTCGCCGTGCGCGGAGACCACGTACAGCGCCGCCTTCTTCGACGGCGGGACATTCATCTCGGCGCGGCGGGCGCGGATGGCGGAGATGGCACCCCGGACCATTTCCATGGCGGCGGTCTCCTGCGGGAAGTTCAGCTCCTCGCGGGAAACGCACCACGGCGCACGGATGAGGAAATCGCCGTCGTGCGGAATCGCCTGCCAGATCTCCTCGGTGATGAACGGCATGAACGGATGCAGCAGCCGCAGCAGCTGGTCGAGCACGTAGACGAGGACCTTCTGCGCGTTCACCTTGCTCTTTTCGTCCTCGGCATACAGTCGCGCCTTGGTCAGCTCGATATACCAGTCGCAATAGGTGTCCCAGATGAAGTCGTAGACCTTCGCCGACGCGACGCCGAGCTCATAGGCGTCCATGTTCTCCGTGACCTCTTTGATGAGGGTATTGAGCTCGGTCAGGACCCACTTGTCCTCGATCTCAAGCTCGTCGAGGGGCGGAAGCCCCGTCTCGTCGATGGTGAGGTTCATCAGCACATAGCGGCTCGCGTTCCAGATCTTGTTGGCAAAGTTGCGCATCGCCTCGCACTTTTCGGTGTAGAAGCGCATATCGTTGCCGGGCGAGTTGCCGGTGATGAGGTTGAAGCGCAGCGCGTCGGCGCCGTAACGGTCGACCATCTCCAGAGGGTCGATGCCGTTGCCGAGCGACTTGGACATCTTGCGTCCCTTGTCGTCGCGGACCAGACCGTGGATGAAGACGGTCTTGAACGGCTCCTTCTTCATCTGCTCCATCCCGGAGAAGATCATGCGCGCGACCCAGAAGAAGATGATGTCGTAGCCTGTGACCATATCGGTCGTCGGGTACCAGTACTGAAGGTCCTTGGACGAAAGATCGGGCCAGCCGAGCGTCGAGAAGGGCCACAGCGCGGAGGAAAACCAGGTGTCCAGCACGTCCTCTTCGCGCGTCAGGTGCGTGCAGCCGCACTTTTCGCACTTCGCCGGATCCTCGCGCGAGACGTTGATGTGCCCGCAGTCGTCACAGTACCACGCAGGGATCTGATGTCCCCACCAGAGCTGGCGGGAGATACACCAGTCATGGACGTTTTCCATCCAGTTGTTGTAGATCTTGGTGAAGCGGTCGGGCACAAAGCGGATCGTGCCGTCCTTCACGACGCGCAGCGCTTCCTTTGCGAGCGGCTGCATCTTCACGAACCACTGTGCGGAGATGAGCGGCTCAACGTCGTTGTGGCAGCGGTAGCAGGTGCCGACGTTGTGGGAATACGGCTCGACCTTGACGAGGTAGCCCTCCGCCTCGAGGTCGGCAACGATCGCCTTGCGGCACTCATAGCGGTCCATGCCCTGGTATTTTCCGCCGTTTTCGTTGACGGTGCCGTCGTCGTTCAGAACGCGGATGACCTCAAGATTGTGGCGCAGACCGACCTCAAAGTCGTTGGGGTCGTGCGCGGGGGTCATCTTGACCGCGCCCGTGCCGAAGCCGATCTCGCAGTATTCGTCGCCCACGATGGGGATCTCGCGGTTCATGATGGGAAGGACGCAGGTCTTGCCGATCAGGTGCTTGAACTTTTCATCCTCGGGGTTGACGGCGACGCCGGTGTCGCCCATCATGGTCTCGGGGCGGGTCGTCGCGACGACGATGTCGCCGCTGCCGTCGGAAAGCGGATAGCGGATATACCACAGGTGTCCGGGCTTGTCGGCGTACTCGACCTCGGCATCAGACAGCGCCGTCAGGCAGTGCGGACACCAGTTGATGATGCGGCTTCCCTTGTAGATGAGCCCCTTGTCGTAGAGCTCGCAGAAGGTCTCACGCACAGCCTTGGAGCAGCCGTCGTCCATCGTGAAGCGGGCGCGGGACCAGTCGCAGCTGACGCCCATCTTCTTCTGCTGCTCGACGATGCGGTTGCCGTACTTTTCCTTCCACGCCCAGACGCGCTCGAGGAATTTCTCGCGTCCGAGGTCATAGCGGGTCAAGCCTTCCTTGGTGCGCAGCTCCTCCTCGACCTTGATCTGCGTGGCGATGCCCGCGTGGTCAATGCCGGGGACCCAGAGGGCGCTGTAGCCCTGCATCCGCTTGTAGCGGGTGAGGATATCCTGAAGCGTGCAGTCCATCGCGTGTCCCATATGGAGCTGTCCGGTGACGTTGGGGGGCGGCATGACGATGGAATACGGCTTTTTGTCGGGATCGGGGTCGGCGTGGAAGCAGCCGTTTTCCATCCACATCTCATAGATGGAATCCTCGACCAGCTTCGGGTCATACTGTTTCGGTAGTTCTTTTCTCATGTTCATTCTCCTGTTGTTTCTGCATCGGACGGTTCGTCCGCGTTTTGCTTCTCCTGCTCCTGCCAGCGCACGATCTCGGTCGAGCAGCCGGAGGCTTGCGCGATGTCCGCGAGGAGGCGGCTTGCGTCGCCCTCAGTCAGGTCGCACTTTTGCAGCACGACGCCCGCCTGACCATAGGTCACAAACCAGAGGTGCTGCGTTTCAATGACGGAATGAAGCTCCTCATAGGCAACATCGACATTCCGGCTTTTTGTGGACAGGGTCATCTGCGTGTCCGAGAGGGTGACGTCGAGCCCGTTTACGAAGCTGTTGTGCCGCAGCGACGCCATGAGCTTCTGCGCCTTCTGCTGTGAGCGGGTGCTGGCGTGGGTGCGCGTCCCCTCCGGCGCGCCGGAGCGCATCGTCAGAAGCCCCGCGCCGAGGATGAGAAAGCCGACGATCTGAAGCGGCTTTGCAGCCTGCGGCTGGACCATGCGGACATAGAGCAGCAGCGCCGCGCCGGCGACCATAATGGCGATGCCGAGGAGCTTGCGCAGCTTCTGTGACTGCGGCGTGGCTTCCTTTGGGGCAGCGGGTTCGGTCGGCTTTGCGCCGCGCTTGCGCATGGAAAGCGCCGAGCGCGCGTCCAGCGCGAGCGCGACCTCGTCTTCGAGCGCGGGGTCTTCATAGGAGCTGACGGAAAATCTGTAGTACATTTCTTCTCTCCTTCTACAGTTTGACGGGATGTCTTAGGGTGTATCTGATACTGAGAATGTGACCGGCAGCGAGGAATTTTCGTGGTGAGCAAGGCATTTTTCCGCAGGAATACTTTGTGTATTGCAAGGGAAAACGGCGCTGTGCGGCGCGAGAAGATCCGCTGTCCCGGTGCGTTGACCGTTGGAAGAATACACCCTGAAAAAACAAAACGCCCTGAGCAATGCTCAGGGCGATCATGGACCGTGGTACCACCTGAAGTTCCCGCGCGGGCGCGGACACTCGTGCTCTGTAACGGGAGGACCCGGCGCGGCTTACCGGCGCAAAGCGCGTTCAGCCTGCGGCTCTGAGGCGACCTTCTCCGCGTCCGAAGGAGGGCTTGCACCGACCGCCCCCTCGCTGCGCTCCTCGCGCGGATACTCTTCCTCTTCTCAGCCTTTGGTTATTCAAATGGATGGATGTTCGCTGGCAATATCGTATCGGATATGCCGGAAAATGTCAAGCTCAAATATCCTCGATGATCGGGGACGGCTTTGCCGCCTGCGGGTTGACCAGCGCGCGGAACTTGCTGCGCGACTCGCGAATTTCGCCCAGAGACTGCGCGATGGCGTCCTCGGTGCGCTTCATGGCGTCGTCAACATAGTCGTTGGTGACCTGACGCAGCTCCTTGATCTTCGCCTGCGCCGCCTTGATCATTTCGGCGGACTGCTGCTCTGCCTGACGGGTGATCTCCTCGCGGGAGATCATCTGCTTGGCGCGCTGCTCCGCCTGCTTGAGGATGTTTTCAGCCTCGCGCTTGGCGTTGGTGATGACCTCGTTGCGGGACTCGACGATCGTCTTTGCCTGCTTCAGCTCACCGGGAAGCTGATTGCTGATCTCATCGAGCAGATCGAGGACCTTATCGCGTTCGATGACGCACTTCTCCGCGCCGAGCGGAAGGCTCCATGCGTCCTGTACCATTTCATAAAGGGTCGTGATGATCTCTTCTACTCCGTTTGCCATTTTGCTTCCTCCTTAGTTTTGCTCCGCCATGCGAGCGAGAAAATCCGGGATGATCGGCGCGGGCAGGAAACGCTCCAGCTCCCCTTCCCGCAGCTCATAGCTGCCGAGCTCCTTGACGATGCTGGAGCTCAGGAACATGAACTGATGCTCCGACGTCAGGAACATGGTGTCCAGCTCCGGATTGAGCTGGTGGTTGATGAGCGCCATCTGAAACTCGTGCTCAAAATCAGAGACCGCGCGCAAGCCCTTGACCACGACGCCGCACTGCTTGCGCCGGGCGTAGTCGGCAAGAAGCTCGTCAGAATGCTCGATCTCGACGTTTGGCAGGTCCGCCGTCACGCGGCGCAGCAGCTCCACGCGCTCCTCCGGAGAAAACATCGGGTGCTTCGCGCCGTTGACCATCACGCAGACCGTCAGCCGGTCAAAGATACCGGCGGCGCGGCGGATGATGTTGAGGTGCCCGTTGGTGACCGGGTCGAAGCTGCCGGGATAGATCGCTGATTTCATAGAGCTACTCCAGATCGTTGTTTTTGCGATAGAACGAGACGGCGACGGTGCCGTATCGGTACTCTCGCCCGGAGCGGAGCGCGCCGAATTGCGCCGGAAGCGCCTTTTCAGCCGCTCTTTCGCAGATTATTATACCACTTTCGGATAGAATGTCAATTTCTGATATGGATTTCAGCGTATTTTCCAGAAAAATCTCTGCGTAGGGCGGGTCGAGAAAGATCAGATCGAACGTTTCGCGGCAGCGGGAAAGATAGCTGAGGTAGTCGGAACGGACGATCTGTGCGCGTTCTGCCAGGTGCGTTTTGTCGAGATTCGCCCGCACGATCTCGCAGGCATCCTTGCGCATATCGACAAAGACGGCGCGGCTTGCGCCGCGGCTGAGCGCCTCGATGCCCATCTGACCGGAGCCGGCAAACAGGTCGAGCACGCGTCTGCCCTCGACCTCAAACTGGATGGCGGAGAAAATGCCCTCCTTGACCTGATCGAGCGTCGGGCGCGTATCCATGCCCTTCGGGGCGAGCAGGCGCGTTCCGCGCGCGCTGCCGGTGATGACTCTCATGCCTCAGGCGCCTCCTTTTCGCCGTGAAAATACGCATAGACCGCCTCCGCCTGCTTTTCGGAGAGGATCTCCGCAAGCTGCTGCTGCGTCGCGTTTTTCACCGCCGTGACCGATTTGAATTTTTTGAGCAGGAGCTGCCGCCGCTTCTCGCCGATGCCTGGGATCTTCTCAAGCTCGGACTCGCGCATCCGCTTGCTGCGAAGCAGCCGGTGATACGTGATGGCAAAGCGGTGGACCTCCTCCTGAATGGTGCCGATGAAGGCGAAGACCGCGGGGTTGGCGGCGATGCCGATCTCATGCCCGTCTGGCGTGACGAGGGCGCGGGTGCGGTGCCGGTCGTCCTTGACCATGCCGAAGACCGGGATGACGAGGGAAAGCTCTTTCAGGACGGAGACCGCCACGCGCGCGTGCTCGACGCCGCCGTCGATCAAAAGCGCGTCCGGCTTCTCGGCAAAGCCCGCGTCGCCCGCCAGATAGTGCGTGAAGCGGCGCGTGAGGACCTGGTGCATGGAGGCGTAGTCGTCCTGATCCTTGAGGTCCTCGATCTTGAAGCGCTTATAGTCCTTTTTACATGGCTTTCCGTCGACAAAGACGACCATGGACGCGACGATGTCCGTCCCGGCGGTGTTGGAGATGTCATACGCCTCGAGCCGCGCAGGCGGCTGCGGCAGGCCCAGCATTCCCTGAAGCAGGTTCAGGATGCCCGCCGCGCGCTCGGCTTTGGTCGTCACGCGCTCCGCCTCTTCGCGGGCATTCTTCTGCGCAAGCTCCACCAGACGCACGCCGTCGCCGCGGATGGGGCGGCGGATGTGGACCTTCTTGTGCAGCTGCTGGTAGAGAAGCTGCTCAAACAGCGGCGCGTCGTCCATCTCGACCGGAAGGAGAATTTCCTTCGGCGCGGCGCCGCGCGCAAGATAATACTGCTTGACCAGCGTGGAGACCGCCTCCTGCTCGTCCTCGGACGGCGGGAGAATCTCATAGTCCTTGTCGAGGAGGTTCCCGTTTACATAATGCAAAACCGCAAAGCAGCCCTTCGCCTCGCTGTGATAGTAGCCGATCACGTCGGTGCTCGCCATCGTTCCGGCGGTCACCAGCTGGCGCTGACCGAGCGACTCGACTGCGCGCAGCCGGTCGCGCAGGGCGGCGGCGCGCTCGAAATCGAGCGTTTCCGCCGCGTCCTCCATCTGCGCGCGCAGCTCCTGCGCGGTCTGCTTGTACTTGCCCTCGAGCATCTGGACCGCCTCGCGGATGCGGGCGCGGTACTCCTCTGGGCTGCGCGAGAGCTGGCACCATGCGTCGCAGTTGTTCATGTGGTAGTTCAGGCACGGGCGCTCCTTGCCGCAGTCGCGCGGGAACTTTTTGTTGCAGCCCGGCAGCTTCAGCGTCAGGCGCAGCGTATCGATCACGCTCTGGGAAATGAACCGCCCGCCGTAGGGTCCGAAATACTGCGCGCCGTCGTCCACCGCGCGCGAGGCAAGCTCGATCACCGGATACTCCTCGCGCAGGTCGACGCGCAGATAGGGATAGCCCTTGTCGTCCTTGAGCAGGATGTTGTACTTCGGCATATAGCGCTTGATGAGCGAGCATTCCAGCACCAGCGCCTCAAACTCCGTCCGGGCGACGATGACGTCGAAGTGGTCGATCTGCGAGACCATACGGCGGGTCTTGGCGGTATGGGCGGCTGAATCCTGAAAATACTGGCTCACACGGTTTTTGAGCTTCTTCGCCTTGCCGACATAGATGACGGTGCCACCCTTGTCCTGCATGATATATACGCCAGGCTCCAGGGGGAGGCTCAGCGCCTTGTCCTTTAATTCTTCAAATGTCATAGCTTCTGATAAAAACCGCCTCAAAAACCATGCGTTTTTGAGGCGGCTCCGAGTCTTACAGGGAAGCTCTGATTCGATTTGCGAGAGCGGCTGGCGAGAGATTTTTCCTCAAGGCAAGGTTTGGAAAACGAAGAAATACTCTGCGCGCCCGCAAGGTGTGCGCCGCATCCGCTGCGCTCCTTCGTCGCTGGCGGCTGCGCGATATTT
>CAKTVN010000055.1 GCA_934623545.1 uncultured Oscillospiraceae bacterium | reverse complement strand
CTATACCAGCATACACAGCTTGGAGGTGCCACATGAGAGAGGATTTGGAAGCCAGAGCCCAACAGCTTGCTGTGTACATCATTGAAGGGCGCACGACCATCCGCGCCGCCGCCAAAAAATTCGGGATCTCAAAATCGACTGTGCATAAAGATCTGTCTGAACGATTGGAGCAGTGCAACCGCTCCTTATATCTTCAGGTCAAGGAGATCCTTGAGCAGAACAAAGCCGAACGTCACATTCGCGGCGGGATCGCCACCCGCCGAAAATACAAGGGCGCGTAGCGCTCCTTGCGCCCGAAGGACGCAAAATCGTCACCCGAAGGGTGACATCTTATCCGCACGCGCAGCGTGCGGGGGCACCGCATCCGGAGGATGCGGGAGGCTTTTATGCCGCGAAAGCGGCATGAGCTTTGTCACCCCGAAAGGGGTGACAGCTTTTTGCGCCCGCGAGGGCGCAATGCCGCGCCAAAGGCGCGGTAATTTTTCGCGCACGGGGTGCGCGAGGGACGATTCAGCCCCTTTTTCTTTGCGCGGCAAAGAAAAAGGGGCTGGCGGTAAAAAGAAAACGCCAAAGGGGGATTTCGATTTCCCCCTTTGGAATCCCCTTAAAACGACCAAGAAGAGGGCTGATGCCCCCTTCTTGGATCATTCCCGGGGTTGGTTTGTGCAAAAGTAAATTTCAAATCGTGAAAACGCGATAGCGATGCGAATTAGACAGTCCGGCGAGGTAGTCGAAATACTCTGCGTCTCTTTCGACTTCCATACGTCAAATATTCAACGGGCGCTAACATAGCGATACGCACAAATATATCGTGCGATGCGGAAACCCGATTCTACGGTCGCCCGAAGGGCGTTCGGACTACGGACGGCATAACGAAAACACGCACAACGGAACGACACGCCTTTTTGCGCGTAAGCGCTATTTTCGCGTCCTGCGCCTCTTTTTTGCATACTTTTTTCTGGCAAGACAGAAAAAAGTATGCCCGCGGAGCGACAGTTGCGGTGTCACCGCATAAACGGAACCTCCGGTGAAATCGGAAAGAGGTGTCACCCCTTTCGGGGTGACACGGAGACATCGCCTCCGGCGATCAATCTTTCATTGATCTCCCTCACGGTCTCTGCGTCGAGCTTTTCGACGCGGCGGTCGTAGGTGACGAAGCCGTTGACCTCGTCCTCGACGTCGGACAGCTGCGTATAGACGCTCGCGGCGAGCCCCTTCGCGCGGGCAGGGAGGATCTGTGTTTCAAACAGCCTCCGGTACGCCTGCGCGAGCGCCTCCGGCGTCTTATAGCCGCGATAGCCGAAGTTGGCGCTGTTCCAGGTATGCCCAGGCACGGAGAGCTGGTAGCCGCCGAATTCCGAGAGCACGACCGCCCGCCCAAGTTTGTCCGGCTTGTAGCGGTAGGGATAGAAATAGACGTGCAGCGACTGGAGCTGTCCGATCCTCTGGTCGTGCCAGCCGCTGGCGTGGTCGATGGTACGCGTCCGGTCGAGCGCCTCGATGCGCCGGACGGCTTCCGCCGCGTCAAACTGCCCCCAGCCCTCGTTGAAGGGCACCCACATGACGATACAGGGGCAGCTGTAAAGCTGCGTCACAAGCTCCTCGAGCTCCGTGTAATAGGCGGCGCGCCCGGCGGCGTCGGTGCGCGCGAAGCGCTTATACTGGTGGTCGTTATGGTGCCGGTGCGTCAGCAGCGGCGCGGAGATGGTCAGCGGGTCATAGCGCCCGCCGCCGTTCGGCATATCCTGCCAGACGAGCATCCCGAGCCGGTCGCAGTGATAATACCAGCGCATCGGCTCGACCTTGATGTGTTTGCGCAGCATATTAAAGCCCATGCGCTTCATGAGCGTGATGTCATAGATCATCGCCTCGTCCGACGGCGCGGTGTACAGCCCGTCGGGATAATAGCCCTGATCGAGCACGCCGCTGTGGAAATACGGCTTGCCGTTCAGCAGCAGGCAGGGCTTCCCCGCCGCATCCTTACCGACGGCAACATCGCGCAGGGCAAAATAGCTCTCCACATGGTCCGCGCCGAACTCGACCGAAAAATCATAGAGCTTCGGCGACTCCGGCGACCAGAGCTCCGGCGCGTCGACGCGGAGCACGGTCTCGCGGTTGGTAAAGCCGCCGATGCGCCGCCCCTGAAAATGCAGATAGCAGACGCCGCTCTGCGCGGAGCGGACCGTGACTCGGACGCAGGCGTTTTTCGCGTCCGGCGTGATGCGCAGCGCGGAAATATAGCTCTGCGGCACCCACTCTGCCCAGACGGTCTGCCAGATGCCGCTCTGCGGCGTGTACCAGATACCGCCGCGCCTAGTCCTCTGCTTGCCGCGCGAAAGCTCGTTCGTGTCGGTGCCGTCACGGACGGCGATCAGCAGCTCGTTTGTGCCGTCCGCCGCCAGAAACGGTGTAATGTCCAACGTGAAGGCGGTATAGCCGCCGGTGTGGCTCCCGGCGCGCTTCCGGTTCACGTAGACCGCACATTCCTGATCGACCGCGCCGAAGTGCAGCAGCAGCCGCATCCCCTCGCGCGGCGCCTCGGACAGCGTGCGGCGGTACCAGAGCGTCTGCCCCGGCTGAAGCGTCCGCCCGACGCCGGAAAGCGCTGCCTCCGGCGAGAACGGCACTAAGATCCGCCCGTCCCAGTGCGCGGGCAGCGCATCCTGCTCCGTAAAGGCATATTCCCAGAGCCCATTCAGATTCAGCCAGCCCTCACGCACGAGCTGCGGACGCGGATATTCCGGAAGGATCTCCTCCGGACGCAGCGCTTCTCCCCACGGGGTCTTCATACGCGTGCCTCCTTCCCGGCGTTCATGCGCCGCCGGAGCAGCAGCACGAATGGAATGAGCAGCAGCAGAACGACCGCCGCCGCAAGAAAAATGCCGGGCGTCGGAACGGTCTTGATCACGCCAAGGTCGACATAGGTGCTGTCAGAGCCGCGGATGACCGCCGCGCCGAGCGCGGGACCGAGGATCATCGGCAGCAGCACGCCGAAGATCATGCGAATGCCCTGAAAATGCCCGGCTTTTCCCTCCGGGGTCAGATCGCGGATGACGCCCGAGAGCGCCGCCGTGACGAGCATATAGCCCGACATCATGACGCAGCCCGCCAGAATGACGGCGACCATGCCGCGCGCGAAGAACATTCCGATCAGCCCGGTGAACATCACGAGCGCCGCCGGGAGCGTGAAGCGGAGCTTGCCGACGCGGTCGATGACCTTGCCGAAGAGCACGCTGACAGCAGAGGCGACGATCAGCACAACGCCGAGCACGATGGCGTAATTGTCGATCTTCAGATAGTTCTGAATGTAGATGATGAGGTACGGGAAGAAGACCTGCACCGCAATGGAGAATACGCAGAAGGCTGCAAACGCCAGATACAGCGCCGCATTTTCCCGCACAACGGCGGGGCGCAGCCCATAGACGAGGTTGCGCAGATACGGCTCGCGGCGCGGTGTGAGCGTGGGTTCCTTGATCAGGAAAATGCCGAGAATGCCCGCAAGCGTGACGCAGCCGCCGAAGATGGCGAAGAATTTCTGCCATTCGCCGCGCTGGGTCATGCCGTCGAACAGCCCGAAGATGACGAGCATGGAGATCAGCGGAAGGATCGCGAGCACAGCCTCCGTCTGCCCGCGGTGCTCGGAATCGATGGCGTCGGTGATGTAGGCGTTGAAGGCGGCATCGTTCGCCGTCGAGCCGAAGAAGGTCATCACGCAGTCGAGCACAACGACCATCGTCGCCGCTGCGGCGACCGCCTGCGCCGCGGGGAAGAGCTTTGCGGCGTTCTCCACGGTGATGAGCCCGAAGGCTGCCGTCGACAGACCCCAGAGCACATAGCCGCCGCAGATGAAGAGCTTGCGCTTGCCGGCGCGGTCGGACAGTGCACCCATCAGGAGCGTCGTCAGCGTCGCGGCGGCGGCGCTCCAGCCGACCATGGAGGAGATATAGCCGGGGTCGGTGGAGATGGTGTTATAGAGGAAGACGTTGAAGTACATATTCTCGATCGTCCAGGCAAACTGCCCGACCAGACCGACGAGGATCAGCGTCAGCCACATCCGCAGGGAAAGCTTTTTCATATCTGGCACCTCTCTTGATCGATGATGGGATATCGGACCGCTTCGCAGAAGCGCGCCTGCGCGGGCGTGAGACCGGAAAGGCTTCCAAGCTCGCGCACCGGCTCCGCGCCGCGCGCGATGAGCGCCGCCGCGCCCTCGCTCCCGTCGTCATGGACATAGAGCGTGCTCCAGCCGTGTCGGAGGTTTTCGAGCGCCCCGCTCCATGTCCCGCCGGAGCCGAAGCCGGTCTGCGCGACGAGCGTTTTTTCGCCCATGGCGTGTATGAGGCGGTTGCGGCTCAACGCGCGCGGTGCAGAAAAGGGCAGCGTCCAGCCACCCTCGGAAAGATACAGCATATGCTCGCGCAGAGGCTGATCGCACAGCCGCTGCGGCGTAAAGACGATCACGCTGCCGCCGGCGCGCAGGCACGCCTCCTGCGCCTCGCTGTCCGCGCCCGGCGCGCCGCCGGAGACGAGCGTATAGCCCTCGCAGGCGGCAAGCTCGCCGACACGGCGCGCAAAGCGCCGCCCGGCTTCGCCGAGCGCGCGCGAGCCGGTAAGGGCGATGCAGCGCCGCCGCATGAGCAGCAGATCGCCGCGCGCAAAGAGCACCGGCGGGCAGGAGGTATGCAGCCGCCGCGCGAGCGGCTCGGGATAGGCGGCGGTGATGCGGGTGAGCGGAACGATCTGTTCCCGCTCCGCCGCCGCAAGATAATCATCCAATGCGCGTTCGCGCGCAAGAAGCGCCAGGACCTGCTCCGTCTCCGTCTCCGTGCAGCCGAGGCGCAAAAGGTCGCTCCGCGTCAGCTCCGCAGAGAGATCTCCGCCGGGCGCGCCGTGCGCCTGTGCGCGCAGCGACAGCGCACGGAACTGCGCCATCGTGAGCGGACGCTCCGCGTCGCCCATCGCGGCGCACAGCAGCAGAACGCCGCGCTCCGCGGCGGTCAACGGAAGCGCCGGCGCGGCGCCGGCTTCGGCTTTTTGACCTCCTCCTCGACCAGCGTTCCGTCGTCGAGGAATTTTACGCGCTGTACGGTATAGTGCGAATATTTCGCGATCTCGTCGAGCTTCGCCTGCTCGGGCAGCGTGCCGATGATGGAGATGGCGACGCCCTTTTTCTTGGCGCGCCCGGTGCGCCCGATGCGGTGGATGTAATATTCGTTCTCCTGCGGCACGTCATAGTTGAGCACGCAGTCGACATCGTCGACGTCGATGCCGCGCGAGGCGACATCCGTCGCGATGAGGACGGGGAGCTTGCCCTCCTTGAAGGTGCACATGGTCTTTTCGCGCTTCTGCTGGGCGATGTCGCCGTGGATGCAGTCGGCGTTGATGCCGGCGCGGCGCAGATCATCGTTCAGCCGCTGGCACATGACCTTCGTGTTGCAGAAGATGATCGTCCGCTCAAAGCAGAGCGTGCGCAGGAGCATCAGCACCGCGTTGATCTTCTCCAGCGGCGGGACCGTGATGGAATACTGCTGGATATCCGGGCGGTTTTCCGCGTCTGGCTTGACCGTGATCTCCACCTCGTCGCGCTGATACATCCACGAGACGGTCATGACCTCCTGCGAGATCGTCGCGGAGAACAGACCGAGGTTGCGGCGGTTTTTGATCTTTTCGATGATCTTCGTCACATCGTCAAAGAAGCCCATGTCGAGCATCCGGTCCGCCTCGTCGAGGATGACGGTCCTGACCTTGTCGAGCCGGAGCGTCTTGCGCTTATAGTGGTCCATCAGCCGTCCGGGCGTCGCGACGACGATCTGCGGGAATTTCTGAAGCTGCTTGATCTGCGTCTCGATCTTCGCGCCGCCGTAGACGACGGCGACCCGGATGTTCTTGTAAAACGCCAGGAGGCTTCGCAGCTCGTCGCAGATCTGGATGGCAAGCTCGCGCGTCGGCGCGAGGATGAGCCCCTGAAGGTCCTGAGAGTCGGCGTCGATGTGCTCGATCATCGGGATGCCGAAGGCAAAGGTCTTACCGGTGCCGGTGGGCGCCTTGGCAATGACGTCCTTCCACTCGAGCAGCGGCGGGATCGCCTCACGCTGAATTTTGGTGGGATAGCCGTATCCCTTCTGTTCCAGCGCCTGAAGGATCTCGTTCGAGAGCCCGAGGTCGCTGAAGGTTACATTCTGTTCCATAGTTCGTTCCTTCGTTCTGAATTACGCCGTTGGGAGCGCCAGCGGCGAAGAGTTTACATAGTCCACATACTGAAATCGCAGCCCGTTTTCCTCCATCGGCTCGGAGGCATCTGCAATACGCCAATTCTCCAATGCGTCAAGATTGGGGAAAAAGGCGTCCGCCGCGGGCATCGCCGCGGTTTTGGTCACGCGCGCGCGCGTGCAATAGGGCAGGAGCAGCCGGTAGACGCTCGCCCCGCCGATGACGCACAGCGCCTGCTGCGAATAGCCGCGCAGCGCAGAGAAAAGCTCCTGCGCGCTGTGGACGATCACCGCGCCGTCCGCCCGAAAGGCGGGGTCGGTGGTCAGGACGATGTTCGTGCGGTTCTTGAGCGGGCGACCGCCGGGAAAGGTCTCCAGCGTCTTTCGCCCGAGGATGACGACCTTGCCCTCGGTGAGCTGCCGGAAGCGGCGCAGATCGGCGGAGATGGAGACGAGCAGCCGGTTTTCAAAGCCGATGCCCCAGTTTTCCGTGACGTTTACGATCAGTTCCATCGGCGCACCTCAGATCGCGACGGGGATCTTCTCGTCGAACGGCGCGTAGCGGTAATTTTCCATCCGGAAGCTGTCCACCGTGAAGCGGTAAAAGTCGGTGACGGAGCGGTCCATCACAAACTCCGGCGCGGGATACTGCGGGTTTTGCAGCATTTTTTCCACCAACGGCACATGGCGGTCATAGATGTGGCAGTCGGCGATGACGTGGACCAGCTCGCCCGCCTCCAGCCCCGAGACCTGCGCCAGCATATGGACCAGCACCGCATACTGCACCACGTTCCAGTTGTTCGCGGTCAGCATATCCTGGCTGCGCTGGTTGAGAATGGCGTTGAGCGTGTTTCCGCTGACGTTGAAGGTCATGGAGTACGCGCAGGGCGCGAGTGCCATCTCATGCAGGTCGTGGTGGTTATAGAGGTTCGTCAGGATGCGGCGCGAGGCGGGATCGTGCCGGAGGTCATGGAGCACACGGTCGACCTGATCAAACTCCCCCTCCGGATATTGGTGCTTCACGCCGAGCTGATAGCCGTATGCCTTGCCGATGGTGCCGTCCGCACGCGCCCAGCTGTCCCAGATGTGGCTGCCGAGCTCTGCGATGCGGTTGGACTTCTTCTGCCAGATCCAAAGCAGCTCCTGAATGCAGGAGCGGTAATAGGTCCGGCGAAGCGTCATGATGGGAAACTCCTCGCGCAGATCGTAGCGGTTCACCACACAGAATTTCTTGACGGTGTGCGCGGGCGTGCCGTCCTCCCAGTGCGGGCGGACATCGCGGTCCGTATCCCAGACGCCGTTTTCCAGAATGTCGCGGCAGGTTTGGATATATAGTTCATCGGCTCGGCTCATCGGGTTTCCTCCGTAAACGCATATTCTTGAGTATTATAGCATACCTGCACGGGTTTTGCATCCTTTCTGTGCAAAAATCTGCCGGAAAAATACACGTAGAAAGACGCGGCGCGCAGCGCCCCGGGCTTGCATTTTTCGGAAAGAGGTGATAAGATTGCTTTTACCGCGTTTTCGGCGGTAACCGAGGAGAAAAAGATGAAAAAATTGCAATTTTTTGATATGTACAAGGGCTTGCGCCGCGAGATGTACATTCTGTTCTACGGACGGATCGTGACGAACATGGGCTCGCTCATCTGGCCGATGCTGACGCTGATCCTGACGGTCAAGATGGGGATGAGTGCCTCGCAGGCGGCGCTGTTCGGGCTGGTGATGAGCCTTGTGCAAATGCCGTTTTCGCTGGTGGGTGGAAAGCTCGCCGACCGGTTCAACAAGCGAAACCTCATCATCGTCTGTGATCTGGTGACGGTCGCGTGCTACATCGCCTGCGCGTTTCTGGAGATGAATATGACGACGGTGCTTCTGTTCTGCACGGGCGGCATTTTCGCGACGCTGGAGGGACCGAGCTATGACGCGCTCGTCGCCGATCTGACGACCTCGGCGGACCGCGAGCGGGCGTACAGCCTCAACTACCTCGGCAGCAACCTCGGTCTGGTGCTCGCGCCGACGCTGGGCGGGCTGCTGTTTGAAAACCATCTCGATCTGGCGTTCCTGATCACCGGCGTGTCGACGCTGTCCTCGACGGTCCTCATCTTCCTGTTCGTTAAGGACATCACGCGCGTGAAGGAGGATGTGAAGGGCGGTTACGAAAAGGACGCGAAGGACGGGCAGTCGGCGCTGTCGGTCATTTTCCAGAGACCGGTGCTGATCTTGTTCCTGATCTGCTCGGCGCTGGCGTCGTTTGTGTATTCGCAGTTCGGATTTTTGATGCCGATCAACATGAGCCGGATCTTCGGCGACCAGGGCGCGGTTTTGTATGGGACGATGACGAGCCTCAACTGCGCGGTGGTCGTGCTCGGAACGCCGCTCATCACGAAGTGGTTCCCGCGCCTCAAGGAGACGGACAAGATCGTCACGGGCGAGATCCTAATCGTCGCGTCGCTTGCGATGTTCATCTTCATCGGGCGGGCGACAGCGCTGTATTACGCGGCGATGTTCCTGTTCACGATGGGCGAGATCTTCACGACGCTCGGCAAGCAGCCGTACATCACGCGGCGCATCCCGGCGACGCACCGCGGACGGGTCTCGAGCATCAGCGGCATCTTTATCAACGGCTTTCAGATGATCTCGCAGCTGCTGGTCGGAAAGCTCGCCGACCTCTGGCAGCTTCCGCTGGTGTGGACGTTCGTGGTCGGCGTGGGTGTCGGCAGCGTGGCGCTGCACTTTGTCCTGCGTGCGACGGATCATAGGACCTATCCCCTGCTCTACGGCAATGCCGAGGCAGAGGTCTGAATATAAAAAGGCTTCCATTGTGAAATGGGAGCCTTTTTTGTC
>CAKTVN010000054.1 GCA_934623545.1 uncultured Oscillospiraceae bacterium | reverse complement strand
AATTATGCGCGCCGCATCACGCAGCCTTTTCAAACGCGAACCCAGCCCTGCGGTTCGCGTTTGAGAGCTTGTCAAAATGACTTTTTGACAAGCTCAAAACCGTGTCCTTCGGACACGGTTTTTTCGTCGCCCCGGAGGGGATGCCTCTTTTCGCGCACGGATTACGCAAGACGCACGTAGGGGCGGACAGAGGCGTCCGCCCCTACGAGTCTGTACAAACAGGCAGAAGCGCCCCGCGCCTCCGGCGCGGCGTGCAGACCGCACCCGCAATGGGTGTGCCGCATCCATGGCGCTCCGGCGCCCCTGACGGCTGCGCGAGGGCGTCCGCCCCTCCGACGCGAAAAGCCCCGCGCACTCCGTGCGCGGATAAGGTATCACCCTTTGGGGGATGCGCTTGCGCCCGCGCACGGGCGCAAAAAAATCCGCCGCTTGGAAGCGGCGGATTTTTCGTTCAGATCTGAGCCTTTTTGAGCTCCTTCAGGCAGGAAGAGCAGATGTTCTTCCCCTTGTAGTTGATGACGTTCTTTGCGTCGCCGCAGAAGATGCAGGTCGGCTCATACTTCTTGAGAATGATCGACGCGCCCTCCACATAGATTTCAATGGCATCCTTTTCCACGATGTCCAGTGTACGGCGCAGCTCGATCGGAAGCACGATCCTTCCGAGCTCATCAACCTTTCGTACAATACCAGTTGACTTCATAAAAAATACCCCCCGATGTAATTCGTTTCGGTGGTTGTCTGCTGTCCGGAGACAGTTCGCGCTAATCCACCAAAATTTTACCATTTCACTTTAACATCGATTTATGAATAAACTGTGAACAAACCAAAATTTTTATTGACAACCCGGGAGAATGTTCAAAATGGCTCTTTCTTGTCTCTGGATCCTCATGCTGCTCGCCTCCGTGCTCTACAGCATCCCCGCCGATACCGCCGCTCAGACCGGCGCTGCCGCGCTGGAGGGCGCGCAGCGCGGCGTGACGCTTTCCCTCTCACTCGCTGGAGCGCTCTGTCTTTGGAGCGGACTTGCCCGCGTGATGAAGGGCAGCGGACTTACCGAGAAGCTTGCCGGGCTTCTGCGTCCGCTCCTGCGCCGCCTTTTTCCGGAGGCATCGCGCGACGCTGAGGCGCTTGAAAACCTGAGCGGAAACTTTACGGCAAACCTCCTCGGTCTCGGCAATGCCGCGACGCCCCTCGGGATCGCCGCTGTCCGCAGGATGCAGACGCTCTCCGGCGGCAGCACAGCCACAGACGAAATGTGCCGCTTCATCGTACTGAATACCTCATCCGTTCAGCTCATCCCCTCCACCGTCGCGGCGATCCGCGCCTCGCTCGGCGCACGCGCGCCGTTCGATCTGCTGCCCGCCGTCTGGGTCGCGTCGCTCTGCTCTGTGAGCGTGGGGCTTCTCGCCGCGCGGCTGCTTGCAAAATGGTGGCACACATGACAGAGCTGCTCATCCCGCTTCTTTTGCTTTTCGTCTCGTGCTACGCGCTGCACAAAAAGCAGGACGTCTATTCCCTCCTGCTGCTCGGCGCGCAGGACGGGCTGCGCCTCCTGCTTTCCATCGTCCCCGCGCTCATCATCCTCCTGACAGCGGTCTCCATGCTCCGCGCCAGCGGCTGCCTCGACCTTTTGACGGCGCTCCTGACGCCGCTCTGCACCCATCTCTGCATCCCGCCTGAGGTCGTTCCTCTCATGCTCATCCGCCCCATCAGCGGCAGCGCGGCGCTCGCCGTCGGCGCAGAGCTGATGCAGGCGCACGGACCCGACTCCCTCGTCGGTCGGACCGCCGCCGTCATGCTCGGCAGCACCGAGACGACCTTCTACACCCTCAGCGTCTATTTCGGCGCCTGCGGCGTGAAAAAAACGCGCTATGCGCTTCCTGCCGCGCTCCTCGCCGATCTCGCGGGCTTTCTGAGCGCGTCTATCGCCGCGCGGTTTCTGTTTTAGTGCTGTACATTTCCGGGAAGAATTGCTATAATAATAAATCGAAACAACGAACATACGAATGAGAGGGAATCCACATGGAATTACTGCTTGACTTGATCTCGCGTGAGGTCTCCTGCGCCTTTGAAGCCGCCGGCTATGACGCTTCCTATGGCAAGGTCACGCTTTCCAACCGCCCTGACCTCTGCGAATACCAGTGCAACGGCGCGATGCCGGCGGCAAAGGCGTACCACAAGGCGCCCATCCAGATCGCCGAGGACGTCGCCGCCCGCCTTCAGGCGCACGTCATGTTCTCGCAGGTCGACGCGGTTAAGCCCGGCTTTCTGAACCTCCGCGTCTCCGGCGCATATCTGACGCAGTATCTCGCACAGATGTCCTCGGAGCCGCACTTCGGCGCGTCCGCGGGTCATACGCCGCGCACCGTCGTTCTGGACTACGGCGGCGCGAATGTCGCAAAGCCGCTGCACGTCGGACACCTGCGCAGCGCCATCATCGGCGAGTCCATCAAGCGCATCTACCGCTTCTTCGGCGACACCGTCATCGGCGACGTGCATCTCGGTGACTGGGGGCTTCAGATGGGTCTGGTCATCGAGGGTCTGCGCGACCGCCAGCCCGGTCTTCCCTATTTTGACGAAGCCTTCTCCGGTCCCTATCCCGAGACCGCACCGTTCACCATCTCCGACCTTGAGGAGATCTACCCCGCAGCCAGCGCCCGCAGCAAGACCGACGAGGAATTTGCGCACCGCGCGCATGAGGCGACGCGCAAGCTTCAGGAGAAGGTCCCCGGCTACTACGCCCTCTGGCAGCACATCCTCCGCGTCTCCGTCGCGGACCTGCGCAAGAACTACGATGACCTGAACGTCTCCTTCGACGTCTGGCTCGGCGAGAGCGACGCGCAGCCCTATATCCCGCAGATGCTCAAGACCGTTGAGGATAAGCACCTCGCCGTTGAGTCTGAGGGTGCGCTTGTCGTCCCTGTTCAGGAGGATACGGACGCGAAGGAAATGCCGCCCTGCATTCTCGTCAAATCCGACGGCGCGACGCTCTACGCCACGACCGACCTCGCCACCATCGTCCAGCGCGAGCAGGACTATCACCCCGATAAGCTTCTCTACCTGACCGACAAACGCCAGAGCCTTCACTTTGAGCAGGTCTTCCGCGTCGCGCGCAAGGCAGAGCTCGTCCCGCCCTCGACCGAGCTTCAGCACATCGGCTTCGGCACCATGAACGGCAAGGACGGCAAGCCCTTCAAGACCCGTGAGGGCGGCGTCATGCGCCTGTCGCGTCTCATCTCCGAGATCACGGACTTTGTCATGCAGAAGATCACGGAAAACCAGACCGTCGCCGACGAGGCACTTCCGAACACCGCCAGAAAGATCGCGCTCGCCGCGCTCAAATACGGCGACCTGAGCAACCTCGCCACCAAGGATTACGTTTTCGATCTTGACCGCTTCTCCTCGTTTGAGGGCAATACCGGTCCTTACCTTCTCTACACCATCGTCCGCATCAAGTCCATCCTCGCGAAATACGACGGCGACGTCGCCTCTGCGCAGCTCCTCCCGCCCGACGGCGCAGAGCAGAAGGACCTGATGCTCGTCCTCTCCCGGATGCAGGACGCGCTCCGCGCCGCCTACCGCGATTCCGCACCGAATGCCATCTGCGCTTATGTCTACGAGCTGGCGGTCGCCGCCAACAAGTTCTATCACGACGTGCGCATCATCTCCGAGCCGGATGCAGGCAAGCGCGCCAGCTACGTCGCGCTGATCGACCTGACCCGCCGCGCCATGGAGACCTGCATCGACCTTCTGGGCTTCTCCGCCCCTGACAAAATGTAAATGCGTTAGCTCCCGCAGAGTCTTCTCTGCGGGAGTTTTCACCTGTAAAAAAAACTCGTAGCGTTCGCACCCGCAGGTGCTGCGTCCCAATCGGTTCCCCTTCGCGGCATAGCCGCTTCAGCCTACGCTAAAAAAGTGCCACTGGCACTTTTTCTGAACGCTGCGGTGTCGCGCAAAACACTTTACGCGATGCGAGTGTGGAAATCGTGCGTCGCAGACGCACGATTTATGCGCGCCGCATCGCGCAGCCTTTTCAAACGGGAAACCAGCGAAGCGTTTTCCGTTTGAGTGCTTGTCAAAAAACTTTTTGACAAGCACAGAATTTCCGGATACAGGCAATTCGCACAAATCCATAAGAAAAAAATCAGCACACATTATGTCAATTTCTGTAGACAAACGCACTTACGTATAATATAATAAATCCCGATCAATGAAACTCTGTGGAGGATATGCCGATGAAGTCGCAGACTTGGGGACGCAAGGCAGTGATGCTTTTGCCTCTGGTCTTTTTTTTACTGCTCATTTTGTGGGTTTTCGTGCTTCCCGATAAGGAAATTTCGCCGAAAGCGACCGATTCCCAGGTAGCAGCCGGTGTCTCCTGGCTCCACGAGCAGGAGGCGCATTCCCCCGCCGACGTTGAGGCGCAGCTCAAGGCGATCCGTCAGGCAGTGCTCGACGCGAAGCGTGACGAATGGCTCAACGAGCTGCACAGCGGCACGATCTCCGTCTGGTCCCTGTTCGACGATTACGCCATCCTCGGCGACTCGCGCACGATGGGCTTCTCCTACTACGGCTTCCTCCCGTCCGAGCGCGTGCTGGCAGACTCCGGCGCGACGATCAACAAGGTAGAGGAGCATCTGCCCGAGCTCAAGGAGCTCAATCCCTCCATGATCTTCCTCTCCTATGGCATCAACGACGTCGGCATCGGCTTCTGGTCCACGCCGGAGGACTATGTCAACAAAATGGATGAGACGCTTGCGCTGCTCGCAAAGGAGCTTCCCGATGCGGCGGTGTACATCTCCTCCATCATCCCCGCCATCGATCCCGCCTTTGACCGCGGACCCGCCTGGCGCGCCATCCCCGACTATAACGCCGCGGTGAAAGCCTACTGCGCGGAAAACGGCGTTCCCTATATTGACATCACCCAGCTCTGCGCCGACAGCCAGAACCTGTATCAGGCGGACGGCATCCATATGATGCGTGAATTTTACCCGCTTTGGGCGGTAGAAATGATTTCTGAGGTATATGCAGATGACTTTAACGAAGAAACCGCCGGAGACGGAGGCGCCGTCGTCTTCCAGCCCGGCTGACCTCTCTGCCTTCTCCGGCGACGAGGCATATAAAGAGCAGGCGCTGCGCGAAATTCTCGCCGAGTTCGGCTCCGGCGCATCAGAGCCAGCGCCATCTGAAGCGCCGCAGACGGCTTCCCCCGCCGAACCGCATTTTTTTGCAGAAGATTTTTCCGCGCCGCAGGACGATCCCGCCGCACCTCAGCCTTTAACGGCTCGCCCGGCGGACGCGCGTGCCAAGCAGCCGTCCTCCGCCGCGCAGCAGCCGGTCTCGCTCATGATCGACGGCATTGATTTTTCCGAATTTCTGACGGATTCCCCCGTCCCCGGCGCGCAAGCTCCGTCTCCAGCATCGCCAGAAGCGTCTGCGCCCCGCAGGGACGCGCCGCAGCAAGCCGCAGCCCCGAAGCGCACTGCCGATTCCGCACCCGCGTCCGAAAACGCCGCGCGCCCGCAGATCAGGCGCCGCACCTCCGCCGGGAGCATTGTGCTGCGCATCGTGGCATTCGCCGCCGTGCTCGCAACCGTTCTCTTTCTCTACACACAGACTATTCAGGACAAGCTGAGCAGCGCTCGCTTTGACGACGTCAGCAAAGCCGTCCTTTCGAGCCTCGACTTCGAGGAAATGCAGCCCGCCGACGCGCAGATGGTGCGCCGTCTCTACGGCTTTGCCCCCTCCGAGCTCGACGGCTGTATGCTCTATTACCCCTCGACCAACATGGGCGCGCGCGAGCTGCTGCTCGTCAAGCTCTCGGACCTGTCGCAGCAGAAGACCGTCGCCGACGCCATCGAGGCGCGCAGGCAGACGCAGTTGAAGAGCTTTGAGGGCTACGGCGTCGAGCAGTATGACCTGCTCTCGCGCTCCGTCACGGAGATCCAGGGCAATTACATTCTCTTCGTCGTCCACGAAAACGCCGCCGCCGCGCGGCAAGCGTTCTTAAAAGCGCTCTAAAAGGCATCAGCGCACAATTCTGCCGTCGCGCTTCGCCGTCCGTTCAACACCCTACCAAGGAGGAACCGCTGTGAATTTCAGCACGCTCTTTTTTGTCTTTGCGTTCCTGCCCGTCAGTCTGATCCTCTATCTGATCTGCCCGCGCGTCTGCAAGAACGCGCTGCTGGTGCTGATCAGCTTTGTTTTCTACGCCTGGGGCTCCCCCATCGCGCTGCTTCTGCTGCTCTGCGTGACCGTCTTCAACTACTGCATCAGCCGCGACATCGGCAGCCGCGTGGAAAATGGTCTCGGCGGCGCAAAGGGCGTTCTCGCCGCAGGCATTGTGTTCAATCTGCTCCTCCTCGGCTTTTACAAGTATTCCGGCTTCCTCTCAGAAGGGTTGAATCTCGTCCTTCCGGTTGAGATCCACATCCCGACGCCCGCGCTTCCGCTCGGCATCTCGTTTTTCACCTTCCAGAATATCTCCTGCCTCTCGGACGTGTACCACAGGCGCGCCCCCGCGCAGAAGGATCCGCTGGATTTCTGTCTCTATGTCAGCTTCTTCCCGAAGATGATCTCGGGACCCATCGTGCCCTACGCGCAGATGGCGCCGCAGCTTCAAAGCCACCCTGTGACCGTCGACAAGGTCGCGGACGGCGTGCCGCTTCTGGTCGTCGGTCTTGCGAAGAAGGTCCTCCTCGCGGACAATTTCGCCCAGACCTTCGGGGCGATCACCGCCCTCGATGCGACCGCTCTCTCCGGCGGCAGCGCATGGCTCGGCGCGCTGTGCTACGCGCTTCAGCTCTATTTCGACTTCAGCGGCTATTCCGACATGGCGATCGGCATGGCAAAGCTCTTCGGCTTCGACTTTGACAAAAACTTCGACTATCCTTATATTTCCGCCTCTCTGACGGAGTTCTGGCGCCGCTGGCATATCTCCCTCGGGCGCTGGTTCCGCGATTACGTCTACATCCCCCTCGGCGGCAGCCGCGTGAGCACCGCGAAGTGCATCCGGAATCTCTTGGTCGTCTGGCTGCTCACCGGTCTCTGGCACGGCGCATCGCTTCCGTTTGTCGTCTGGGGGCTCTATCACGGGCTTCTGCTGCTGCTCGAAAAATATGCCCTGAAAGACGTCCTTGAAAAGGTGCCCTCCCCCATCCGCCATATCCTGACGCTCTTCTGCGTGCTCATCGGCTGGGTGTTTTTCTTCTCACCCGATCTTGCCTCAGCATCCTCCTTCCTCGGGCGGATGTTCGGCGCGGGCAGCCGCGTCTTCTGGGACTCGACCGCGAAATATTATTTCTCCTCCAACTGGATGCTCCTTGCCGCCGGCGTCCTCGGCTCCACGCCGCTGATCGAAAAGCTCTACACCGCCGCAATCTTCCAGCGCCGCGACCTGCGCCTCATTTTTTCTGCGGCGCTGCTCCTCGGCGTATTCCTGCTCTGCGTTCCCTATATGATGAACGCGACCTATCAATCCTTCCTGTACGCACAGTTCTGAGTGAGGTGACTTCATGGACGCACCCAAAAAGCGCCCGATCGACCCCGAGCGGCAGCAGCTTCTGCTCCGCCGCAACCGCCAGCTGCATGGCGTCGCGCTCGCGGCGCTGCTCGCGCTGGTGATCCTCGTCTTCGGTCTGATCAACATCCTGCATTCCAAAACGGATTTTTCCGAAACTGAAAACCGCAAGCTGCAAAATTATGAAAAGCCGGCGCTCAGCGCCCTCCTGGACGGAAGCTATATGCAGCGCCTTGAGTCTGCCTTTTCCGATCAGTTTTTCTCCCGCGACCGCTGGGTCGCCGCGAAGCTGCGCTTCGATACGCTCCTCGGGAAGAAGGAATCCAACGGCGTCTACCTCTGCGATGACAACTATCTCATCGAGATCCCGACCGCGCCGGATCCCGCCGTTCTCGGCAAAACGCTCAACGCCATGAATAACTTTGCCGTCCGCTATCCCGAACTGAACGTCAGCGCCATGATCGTCCCGAACGCCTCCTACATCCTTCGCGACTATCTCCCGAAAAACGCGCCCGCGCACAGCCAGCAGGAGGATCTGTTCACCATTGAGCAGACGCTCTCGCCCTACATGACCTTTGCCGACGTCACGCAGCCGCTCAAAAACCACGCGCGTGACGGCGTCTATTACCGCACGGACCATCACTGGACCAGCCTCGGCGCATATTACGCCTTTGACTCCATTGCGACCTCCGCCCTCAGCATCGACACACCCATCACGGATTACAACATCCACATTCTCTCCAACAGCTTTGAGGGCACGCTCTCTTCCAAGAGCGGCAAACATAACGTCACTGACTCCATCACCGCCTATGAGCCGCTCGGCACCGACGTCAGCTACTACGTCGTCTACGATTCCACGCAGGAAAAGGCAGGCTCAATGTTCGTCTCCGAAGCGCTCGATACCAAGGACCAGTATACTGTCTTTTTCGGCGGCAACCATCCCCTTGTGACCATTCGCACCACCGCCAACAACGGGCGCACCCTGCTTTTGTTCAAGGATTCCTATGCAAACTGCTTCGTTCAGTTCCTCATCCCCTACTTTGAACAGATCGTGATGGTCGACCCGCGCTATTATTACGACGACGCCGCGCAGCTGATCACCCAGCGCTCCGTCACCGACGTGCTGTTTTTGTACAATCTCAGCACCTTTTCCGCAGATACCGCGCTTGCGGATACGCTGAATACGGGGCTCCGTACTCCCGATTGAAAAAATGTCCCGCGCCATAGGCGCGGGACATTTCATGCCGCAGAAGCGGCATGATTTTGTCCCCCGAAAGGGGGACTTTTTTGCGTCTGAGGGAGGCAATGCCGCGCCGGAGGCGCGGACCTCAACCGCGCCCGAAGGACGCGGCTTTGTCACCCCGAAGGGGTGACGCTCTTTTTGCGCCCGAAGGACGCAAGCCGCGCCGGAGGCGCGGACCTCCTTTCCGGATTCACCGGAAGTGCTGTTTTTTACAGCGACGCTGCAACTGTGCCTTCGGCGACCATATCTTTTCCCTCTTGCGGGAAAAGATATGGAAGAAAAGGGCGCGGGACGCGTTCTATAGCGCTGACGCGCGGAAAAACAATTCGTTCCGTTGTGCGTATTTCCGTTACACCGTCCGTAATC
>CAKTVN010000053.1 GCA_934623545.1 uncultured Oscillospiraceae bacterium | reverse complement strand
TATCAAAATCACGGAATCGGTTACGCCAAAGGCGGAACCTTTCTGATTAAAGAATTTAATCAGAAAATAGTATGAAACCTCCGTATGACCATTCGGTCATACGGAGGCTTTTATAATTTCTGAAAGAAAACGTCAGCGCTTCCCTGCTGCGCTGCGGCTCTGCTTTTCGATCACACAGTAGCCGCAGGAGTCGAGCACGACGAAATCCTCCGTGCATTCGAGCAGCCCGCCGCCAAGGCGCAGCCGACCGCCGCTCGGCAGCCGCCAGGGCTGCGCGGAGCGGTTGCAGCAGACGGCAAGCGTTTGCGTCTCGCTGCGGCGCAGGAACAAAAGCCGCCCATTTCCCGCCTCCAGAACGGTCACATCGCCGCGCCGAAGCGCGGGCGCTTCGCGCTTGAGCTGCGCGAGCGAGGCATAGAACGCCTGAAGCGCCTCGTCCTCCCTGCCCCAGGGAAAAAATTTCCGGTTGAAGGGGTCGCGGTAGCCGTCCATCCCGGCTTCGTCGCCGTAGTAGATACAGGGCGCGCCGGGGAGCGTAAACTGCAAAAATGCCGCCATGCGCAGCAGATGCAGCGCCCATTCGCGCGTTGGCGCGTCCATGTGCCGCTGCGCAAGATCCGCGCGGTCGCCGTCGGTCGGATCGATCAGCGCAGTCAGCGCGCGCGGCGTGTCGTGTGTGGAGAGAATATTCATGACCGCGTGCAGCACGTCCGGCGGATAGTTCTCCGCGATGGTCATGATCCGCTCGCCGAGCGCCTCTCCCCCGTCCTCGCCGCGCACATAGCGCAAGATGGCTTTCTGCCAGGGATAATTCATGACGGAGTCCAGCTGCTGCGCGGTAAAATACCGGCGGCGCACGCCGTAGGCGACCTTGTTCGAGGCATCCTCCCAGACCTCGCCGATGAGGATGGCGTCAGGCTTTAATTCGCGCAGGCGCTCCCGCAGGCGCGCAAGGAACGCGTCCGGAAGCTCATCGACGACGTCGAGCCGGTAGCCGTCCGCGCCGAGGCGAAGCCAGTGCGCCAGCACGCAGTCGTCGCCGTCCATGATGAAGCGCATATAATCCTCGTTCGTCTTGTCGATGCACGGAAGGGTCGTGATGCCCCACCAGCTCTCATAGACGTCAGGATAGTGCTTGAACTGGAACCAGCTGCGGTACGGCGAATTGGGGTCTGCGATGGCGCTCTGGAAATAGGGGCTGCGGCTGCCGACGTGCGAGAACACGCCGTCGAGCACGATCTTCATGCCGAGCTCATGCGCGTCGGCGCAGAGTGCGGAAAAATCCGCCTCCGTACCGAGCATCGGGTCGATGCGCTTATAATCATATGTATCATAGCGATGGCTGGAGAACGCCATGAAAATGGGGTTGAGATAGAGAATTTCAACGCCGAGCGATCGCAGATACGGCAACTTTTCGCGAATGCCGTTGAGATTTCCGCCGAAAAAGTCGTTGTTCAGTACCTCCCCGCGCGCGTCCGGGAGATAGACCGGCACGTCGTCCGTGCTCTCGTGGACCCAATAGGGCTGGAGCTTCTGCGCGCAGTCGCAGACGCCGGACTGGTAAAAGCGGTCAGGGAAAATCTGGTACATGACCGCGCCCTGCATCGCCTCGGGCACCGGGAAGCAGTCCTCCACGCAGCTGAGCTGCCAGAGGTCGCCCGCCTCCATGTTGGTGTCGTTCCCCTGCTTGTACAGGCGGAACTGTTCGTTTTCCGTTGTGACGCGGAAGCAGTAGAAGAAAAGCCCCGCCTGCTCGAGCGCGAAGGTGCAGCCGTAGCTCTCATAGAGCTCGCCCACCGCGCCGCGCTGCATGGAAATTTCCCGCTCCGGCTCGCTGGCTTCCCGCAGGAGCAGCAGCTCTACCTGCCGGGTGCGGCAGCTGACGGGGATCTGAATGTGCATGGTACAGCGCTCCCCCGGGCGCAGGACGCCGAAGGGCGTCTTGAACTGAGAGAGCTTGCTGTCAAATAAGATACGCATAGGTTTCCTGCCTTGTGTGAAATTTCTACTTAGGTAACCGAGGATTTAATCGACAAGAGTTGTCGGCGAGAGATTTTGACACAGATGAAAGTTTGAAAGACGCAGAAATACTTTGTGTATTTCAAGTTTTTCAAACTGCACAGCTGGGGCAAAAGATCCGCTGATAACCGCAGACGATTGAATCATCGGTTACTTATTAGAGCGTCCAAATGCGCTCGGCGTATTCGCGCACCGCGCGGTCGGCGGAGAAGATGCCCGCCTTCGCGGTGTTGACCAGCATCATGGACGCGAAGCGGTCGCGGTCGAGATAGGTCTCCGACGCGCGCTTCTGCGCAGCGGCATAGCTCTGGAAGTCCGCGATGGTCATATAGCCGTCGGCAGTGCCGAAACGGTCAGTCAGGAGCGAGGCATAGATGTCGTCAAAGCGCTGCCCGAGAATGCCGGAGGTCAGCATCTGCAAAATGCGCTCCAGCTCCGGCGTGAGGAACTCGCGTGGGCGGTAGCCGCGCCGCCAGAGCGCCTCGACCTCCTCGGCGGTCATGCCGAACAGGAACATATTTTCGTCGCCCACCTGCTCGTGAATTTCGACGTTCGCGCCGTCGAGCGTGCCGATGGTGACGGCGCCGTTGATCATGAGCTTCATATTGCCGGTGCCGGAGGCCTCCTTGCCGGCGATGGAGATCTGCTCGGACAGCTCGGCGGCGGGGATGATGATCTCGGCGAGCGAGACCTTATAATCCTCGACAAAGACGACCTTGAGCTTGTCGCGCGTCTGCGGGTCGGAGTTCACGAGGTTGGAGACCGCGATGATCAGGCTGATGATCTGCTTTGCGCGGATGTAGCCCGCCGACGCCTTCGCCGCGAAGATGAAGCTGCGCGGCACGAACGGCGCGTCCGGGTGGTCCTTGATCTCGAGATAGAGATGCAGGATGTGCAGCACATTCAGAAGCTGCCGCTTATACTCATGCAGGCGCTTGACCTGTACGTCGAAGAGGCTGTCCGGGTCGAGCAGGACACCGCCCGTTTGTGCAATATGGTTCGCCAGCTGCTGCTTTTTGATGCGCTTGATGCGCCGCAGCGTTTCGAGGACCGCCGGGTCGGAGCGGTACTGCATCAGCCCCTCCAGCGCGGTCGCATCCTTCAGGAAGCCGTCGCCGATCAGCTCCTGCAAATAGGCGGTGAGCTCCGGATTGGACTGGCAGAGCCAGCGGCGGTAGGCGATGCCGTTGGTGACGTTCGTAAAGCCCTGCGGGTTCAGATTGTAATAATCGCGGAAGATGGTCGTCTCCAGAATTTCCGTATGGAGCTTGGAAACGCCGTTGACCATGTGGCAGCACGCGAGGCAGAGATTCGCCATCCGCACTTCCCCATTCGCGATGACCGCCATGTAGTCCCACTTGCCGGGGTCGTTCGGATAGACCTGCGCCAGACGGAGCATGAGGCGGCGGTTGATCTCCTGCGTGATGGAGAAGATGCGCGGAAGCTGCTCGCGGAACAGGTCGACGCTCCAGCGCTCGAGCGCCTCCTGCATGACGGTGTGGTTCGTATACGAAAGCGTGCGGCAGGTGATGTCCCACGCGTCATCCCAGGAATAGTCGTGCTCGTCGACGAGCAGACGCATCAGCTCCGGCACGCACAGCGCCGGATGGGTGTCGTTGATGTGGATGGCGACCTTGTCCGGAAGGTTACGGAAGGTGCGGTACTGCTTGTAGTGCCCATTCAGGATGCTCTGAAGCGATGCCGAGACGAGCAGATACTGCTGCCGCAGGCGCAGACGCTTGCCCTCGATGTGGTCGTCCGCCGGATAGAGCACCTTGGAGATGGTCTCTGCCATCGTGTTCTTTTCCAGCGCGCGGACATAGTCGCCGCGCGAGAATGCCGCCATGTCGAAGCTGTCGGGGACAGTCGCGCTCCACAAAACGAGCTTGTTGACCGCATCGCTGTGCCAGCCGGAGATGAACATATCGTGCGGCACTGCCGTGACTGCCTGATAGCCGACCTGTGCGGCGCGGAATTTTCCGTTTTCGTCTACCCATTCGTGGACGTCTCCGCCGAAGCGGACCTCGACAGCTTCATCCTTGCGCGTGTGCAGCCACACGTCGCCCATTTCCAGCCAGTCGTCCGGAAATTCCATCTGCCAGCCGTCGACGATCTTCTGCTTGAAGATGCCGAACTCATAGCGGATGGAGAAGCCCGTGACCGGATAGCCCAGCCCGGAGGCGGAGTCCATATAGCACGCGGCGAGCCGCCCGAGACCGCCGTTTCCAAGCCCGGCGTCCGGGTCGAGGCAGCACAGATGCTCCAGTGAGAAGCCGTGCTCCTTCAGGACCTCGTCCGTGAGCTCGAGCAGACCGAGGTTATAGAGGTTGTTGCGCAGCGAGGTGCCGACGAGAAATTCCATCGACATATAATAGACCTGCTTGCCCTCCTTTTCCCGCACGGTATCGCGGAAGGCGCGGCGCTTTTCCTCCATCAGCACGCGTGTGTAGAGACACACGACGCGGTACATCTGCTTTTCGGTCGCCTCCTCCAGCTTGCAGCCGAAGGTGTTGAGGCAGACCTCCTGCAATCTGCCGAGCAATTCTTTCTTTTTCAAATTTTGCGTCATATTTCTGTAGATCCTTTGATTGAATTTGTACGTTCAGGAACGCGCCTTTTCATAAAGCGCCATGTATTCCTGCGCCGGGAGCTTCCAGCTGCTGTCGATGCTCATGTCGCTGTCTGCCAGCCGCGCCCACTTCTCCGGCTCGTCGTAAAACAGTTGAAGTCCGCGGTCGATCGCCGCGAGGAAATCGTCGGCGTTATAGCTCTGGAAGGTAAAGCCCCTGCCCTGCTCGCTGTTCGGGTCGTAGGGCGAGACCGTATCCTTGAGCCCGCCGGTGGCGTTGACGACCGGGACGGTCCCGAAGCGCATGGCGATGATCTGCGAAAGCCCGCAGGGCTCGGACTTGGACGGCATGAGATACATATCCGCGCCGGCGTAGGCGAGATTGGCGCGCTGCGCGTCAAAGCAGAGACTTGCCGCCGCCTGCCCGCGGAAGCGGTCCTGTAAATATTGCAGGAACCATTCGTATTTTTCTTCGCCCGTGCCGATGACGAGCAGCTGGACGCGCCGCTGCATCAGACGCTCGCCGATGTAGCACAGAAGGTCGATGCCCTTGTGCCCGGCAAGCCGCGTGACCATGACGAGCAGGGCGCAGTCTGCGTCCTCGCGCAGCCCGACCGCGCGCTGAAGCGCGAGCTTGTTGGCGGCTTTGCCCTCCTTGCGGGTCTTGACGTTATAGTGCATGGCGAGTCCGGCGCTTTTTTCCGGTCCGAACAGGTCGGTGTCGATGCCGTTCGTGATGCCGGAGAAGGCGTCGCCGCGCGAGGCGAGCACGCCGGAAAGCCCGTGCGAATAGTACGGATAGCGCAGCTCCTCACAATAGGTCTTCGAGACGGTATTCACCCGGTCTGCTGTAACGATGGCAGCCTTCATGAAGTTTGTGCAGTCGTCAAAGCGCAGCACCTCGTCGCAGCTCTCCGGCAGCCCGAGGACGTCATAGTTGAAGTTCAGGGCACATTTTCCCTGATATTCGATGTTGTGGATGGTAAAAATGCTCTTCGTGTCCGGGAAGGCGGCGCGGTACTCCGTCTTGAGCAGCAGCGGGATGAGCGCCGTCTGCCAGTCGTTGCAGTGGACGATGTCCGGCTGGAGCCCGACAAAGACCATCGCCGCGAGGGCAGCCTTGCTGAAATACGCGAAGCGCTCGCCGTCGTCCGGCTCGCCGTAGACCCGGCTGCGGCAGAAATAGTGCTCGTTGTCGATGAAATAGATCTTCAGCTTCTTTTTGCGCGTTTTGAGCCGGAACACGCCGACATACTCTCGCCGCCAGGCGAGCGGGACGTCGAAATAGCCCAGAAATTCCTTTTCCCAGCGGTCGCTGTACTTGATCGAGTCATAGAACGGCAGAAAAACGCTCACTTCGTTTTTCGGGATCTGTGACAGCGCCAGCGGCAGCGCCTGCATGACATCGCCGAGACCGCCCGTTTTCACGAACGGGGCGGCCTCGGAGGCGACCATTGCAATTTTCATATGACAGCTCCTTTGTTGATGACCAGCGGATGGTCGGGCGAGCCGAGCAGCTGTGTGCCGGGCTTGATGACGACGTTCTTATCGAGGATGACATAGCGCAGCTTCGCGCCCGCGCCGATGCGGCTGCCCTGCATGATGATGCTGTCGCGCACGTCCGCGCCCTCGTCGATGTTGACCTCGCGGAACAGCACGCAGTTCTCGGCGTAGCCAAACAGGTGGCAGCCGTCGGCGATCACGCAGTTGGGCGCCTGCCCGGTCTCGCCGAACAGCGTCGGGACCGCATCGCGGACCTTGGTGTAGATCGGGACCTCGCTGCGGAACAGGCTGTGGCGGACATCCTCCTGCAAGAGCGCCATGCTGTTGTTGTAGTATTCCAGAACGCTCTCGTTGAACAGCGCGACGTTGTGGAACGGATAGACGTTGACCTTCAGCTTCCCATCGAGGTAGTGCTGAAGGATGAAGTCACGCTCGAAGTGGTATTTCCCGTGCGGGACCATGTCGCGGATGACGGAGATGAGCTTTTTGCGGCTCATGATGAACATACTCATGCCCTCGAGATATTCCGCCGGGGCGCAGTAGCCGGCAGCCAGATCGACCAGCTGTCCGCTCTCGTCGAGCTTCAGCGCGAGCTGCTGGACCTTGACGCCGTCGCACTTGCCCTCCTTGGCGACAACGGTGATGTCGCAGCCGGACTCGACGTGCTTTTCCAGAATTTCAAGGAAATTGATCGTGCAGAGCACGGTCGTGTCGGCAAGGACAACGTAGTCGCTCTCGTTGCGCTCAAGCACGGGCAGCGCCGTCTGAAGCGCCTCGAGCTTGCCGCGGTAGGCGCCGGTGTGACCGGTGGCGTAGGGCGGCAGGAAGCGCACGCCGTCGCCGAGCTTGAGATCCCACTCGTCGCAGTTGCCGAGGTGGTCCATCAGGGACTGATAGTTGTATTTTGTGATGATGCCGATGTCGCGGATGCCGGAGTTTGCCATGTTGGAAAGGATGAAGTCGATCTGCCGGTAGCGCCCGCCGAAGGGGATGGATGCGGAGGTCCGCTCCCGGGTCAGCTCGCCCATGTTGTTGTCGTAGATGTTGGAGAAAATGATGCCCATCATATCCATAGTCGTATCCTCCTTTTCTTCCGCGTCAGACGATCGAGCCGGCGTCGATCACGGTCCCCTCGGGGACGATGTGATCCTTGCCGATGACGCTGATCTTCCGCTCCTCGCCCGGCGTGTAGCCGCCGACGCGCGCGCCCGCCTTGATATGACAGCCCTCGGCGACGATCGCGCTGCGGACGATCGCGCCGTTTTCGATCACGACGTTCGGCATGATGACGCTGTCGGTGATCTCCGCGCCGCGCCCGATGGTGCAGCCGGTGGAGAGGATGGAATGCTCGACGGTCCCCTCGACCTCGCAGCCCTCGGCGACGAAGCTTTCATGGATCTCGGCGGTCTTGGCGATGTAGCTTGCGGGCATGGCGGTGTTTCTGGCGTAGATCTTGCTGCTCTTCGAGCCGTAGATGTCAAACGCCGGATGCTTGCCGAGCAGGTCCATATTCGCCTCCCAGAGGCTCCGGATGGTGCCGACATCCTTCCAGTAGCCCTCAAACTCATAGGCGACCAGCTTGTGCTCGTCACGCAGGAGCGCCGGGATGATGTTCTTGCCGAAGTCGTTTTCGCTCTTGGGGTCTGCCTCGTCCATTTCGAGGTACTTTTTCAGCACGCTCCACTTGAAGACGTAAATGCCCATCGAGGCGTTGGTGCTCTTGGGCTTTTTGGGCTTTTCCTCGAACTCGTAGATGGTGCCGTCGGGGCGGGTGTTCATGATGCCGAAGCGGGATGCCTCATTCAGCGGAACGTCGCGCACGGCGATGGTGCAGTCCGCCTCGTTCTGCTCGTGGAAGCGGATCATTTTGGCATAATCCATCTTGTAGATGTGGTCGCCGGAGAGGATGAGCACATTGTCCGGGTTGTATCTCTGGATGAAGCCGATGTTCTGATAGATGGCGTTTGCGGTGCCCTTATACCACTCGGAGTTTTTGCTCTTGGCATAGGGCGGCAGGACCTGCACGCCGCCGTGCGAGGAGTTGAGTCCCCACGGCTGTCCGTTGCCGATGTACTCGTTCAGCTCCAGCGGCTGATACTGCGTCAGAATGCCGACGGTATCGATCTTGGAGTTGACGCAGTTGGAAAGCGGGAAATCGATGATCCGGTATTTGCCGCCAAACGGCACGGCGGGCTTGGCGGTATTTTCCGTCAGGACCATCAAACGGCTCCCCTGACCTCCGGCGAGGAGCATTGCGACACAGCGTTTCTTCTGAAATTGCATAACGGTTCCTCCTGTGTAGATTTCTCTGTTCTTTTCTATGGGTCAGTCCGGCTTGGAGCGCCGGAGCTGATAATAGGTCACGCTCATCGGCGGGATATAGAACTCCGCCGAGTATGGGAGATTTTGATACGGCTTCTTTTCCGCCTTCTGCGCCCGCGCCAGGAAGCCATAGCCGCCGAAGCGCGATTCATCCGTGTTGAGGACCGGGACATACCAGCCGCTCTTCGGAAGCCCGACGCGGTAATGCTCGCGCACGACGGGGCAGAAATTGCAGATCACGACCAGCTCCTTTCCGCTGCGGCTGCGGCGGCGGAAGGTGACGATGCTGCGGTCGCGGTCATCGCAGTCGATCCACTGGAAGCCGTCCCAGTCGCTGTCGTTCTCCCAGAGCTGGGGGTTGTCCAGATAGAAGTGGTTGAGCTCGCGCACGAAGCTCTGCATCTGGCGGTGCCGGTCATAGTCCAGCAGCACCCAGTCGAGCCCCTGCGTGTAGTTCCACTCGATGAACTGCGCGAACTCGTTTCCCATGAAGTTGAGCTTCTTGCCGGGGTGCGCCATCTGATAGGCATAGAATACTCTCAGGTTTGCGAATTTGTCGTCGTAATTGCCCGGCATTTTTCCGATCAGAGAACATTTTCCGTGCACGACCTCATCGTGGCTCAGCGGCAGGATGAAATTCTCCGAGAATGCGTAGGTCATCGAGAAGGTCAGCGCGTTGTGGTCGCCCTTGCGGTAGAGCGGGTCGAGCGACATGTACCGGAGCATATCGTTCATCCAGCCCATGTTCCACTTGAACAGGAAGCCGAGCCCGCCGTCATAGTCCGGCCGTG
>CAKTVN010000052.1 GCA_934623545.1 uncultured Oscillospiraceae bacterium | reverse complement strand
TATTCTGCCAACGGGGAATAGGGGAACCAGCGCTCGGTAAGAAGTTCGTCGGGGTCGCCATATTTTGCCGCCTCCGCACGGATTTCAGGATCATCCAGCATCAGCAAACGTCCGTTTTCGATAATTTTTTCGCCATTGATGGTCATGGTCGCATAGAAGACTTCCAGATCGCGGTGACGGTAGTATTCGTCCAGTCCACCGCCGATGCCGAAATGGATGACACCCGCTCGACGGATACCGCCGGACCATGCTTTAAAGGTTTCAGAACCCTGCCCCAGATACTTGATTCCCTGACGGAATGTCCGGGGATGCACGCCCCACATGACCTCTTCCAGCCAGTTGTTGCCAGGCTGCAGATGCTCACCGAAGCTGGTTTTGCGCCCGACGGAAGAACAGTCCTTGCCTTCTTCCCAGCTCTTCGGCCAGATCATGCTGATTTCGCCGCCGCCTTCAAGTTTGACTACACGGCCGCCTTCCAGCGTTGCTTTTACCTGCGGCACAGGGCCGGTGTGGATGGAGGTGGAAACGATCACGCCTTCGGCGTTCGGGAACGGCTTGTGCGGAAGCAATCCAACCTGCTTTGTGCCGTGAACGTTCATCGGGCCGAAGGGGTCATTTTTCAGCGATTTTTTGCTGGAGATCTTGAAGCCCGTAAAGGTGAAGTCCGTCCCCTGGGGATCGGTGATGTGTACGACGGCATTTTCACAATCACCCTTTGCCGCTTTTTCCACGGCTTCGATGCCCTTGTACCCCAGATACATCAGCAGATCCTGCGGATAAACGGCCCAGTCGCTGGCAAGAGCTTCCTTGTTGGAGATCGTAATGCTCAGCGCCCGTGTGCCGTACTTTTTATAAAGATCACCGGGGTCAAGGCCGTAGATTGCATGACCCGTTCCATAAAGCCCATGAAGCTCCGCCATGCCGGAAAGATTGATGTAGAGATCGGCTTCCTTCATGGCGCCGACGGCCACCTTGGGGAAAAGTCCTGTGAGGACTTTGTCCGTAATCTGACCGGAACTGGCACCGGCGCCGCGGCTGGGGAATGTCAGAACATTTACTCGCGCTCCGGCGGCGGTGTAACCGACGCGGTACGCCTCAATGACGTCGAGATCGACAGTAGTGTCTGCCAGAATCAGCACTTCTTCCCCGGGATGCACGCTTGCGATATACTTAACACAATGCATAACGCCCGGCATAAGATCGGAAATCTGAATTGCCATAAAAAATCTCCTTTGCGTTTTCTTATAAGTTGTTTATTCCATTTTTATTTGTTCATCTTTTTGCGTGTTCCCAAACCGAGAATTAAAACGGAAAGAAGAACAAGCCCTGCGAAGATCCAGAAGAGAAGATGGAAATTTTCCAGCGGCGTTCCGCCGAAGCCGTCCATAAGCTGACCGGTAAACTGCGTAAACAGGGCGCTGCTTATAAACGCGGCAAAGCTGTTGATGCCCGTAATCTTCCCGGTATCTCGCTTATCTGCAAAGGACCGAACGACGCTGTAGCCTACCGTGAAGCTCCCTACACCAGAAAACCCCATAATACACATTACCACACAAAGAGCGACCATTGAAGCATTTTCCGTGAAGAGATTCATGACCGGCCAGCAAAGCATGAAGACCAACGAACCTGCCAGAGCCGTTTTGACAGAACCGATCCTGTCGCTGAGTGCACCCAGCACCGTCGGTCCGACGATGCCGGACAAGGAAACGCACATCAGCAGCAAACTGGACTGCGCCGGGGTTTTGCCAAGCGCCGTTTCAAAGAATTGTCCGCCCCAAAGGCTCTGGAAAGACAGTCGGACGCCGCCTGCCACAAAAAACCAGACGGTGAGAGCCAGGCACCAGGGCTTGAGAAGCTGTCCCCAGGAGCTTTTTTCTTTCTGGGCAGGTTCTGCGGTGCCCCCAGCGGGCACCGGACGATGCCATTGTATGAAAAACAAAACAAGTGCCGCGATGCCAACGGGCAAAATGCCGAGAATCAGGGAAGTTGTCCGCCATCCGGCCAGATCTGCGGCAAACCGCAGAGGGTAGGCTGCGCATGCTGCGCCTACGTGACCAATGCTGACAAATATGCCCGTCAGACTTCCGTACACTTTGTCACCGAAGGTTTCCCGCAGCAGGCAAAGTGAGGGAATGTATACGAGCGCCGTCGCCATACCGGTCATCACGCGCGAGAGTGTGAGACTCACAAATGACTCTGCCAGCGCGAACCAGACGGAGGAGATCGTCATCATAAGGCAGGAAGCAATAACCAGCGGTTTTGACCCAAACCGATCCGTCAGCGCTCCACAGGGAAGCTGCATGATCGCGTATGAATAGAAATATGCGCTGCCGAGCGCGCCGAGCTGCGCTTTGGTGAGATCAAGTGAAGCGGCTACGTCCGTTCCGATAACGCCGAGAGACAGACGGTGGAAGTTGCTGAGAAAATATGCCAGCCCCAGAACGCCGATTACAAGCGCGGCGGCCGGCTGCCTTGTTTTTTTCTGCACCATATCAAGCCTCTACGCTGCGGTAGCCGGCTTCAAAGGCTCTCACGTTGCCCGCTTCAAACTTACTTTTTCCCTTTTTGCGGAACATGTCGTTCATGCCGTTCACACCCTCGTCGTGACTGAAGTCGCCCAGCAGCGCCGTCATGGCACCAATCATCACGATATTTGCGCCTTTGGGATTTTCTGCGGCATCCGCTAACCGGTTGCAGGGCACAGATACAATCTTCACATCCCGCCGAATGTCATCGGGAACCTCTGTCATGTCAGCGTTGGCAAGGATGATCCCGCCCGGCCGAACAATGCCGGCAAATTTCCGGAGCGACGGCGTGTTCATAGCAAGCAGCAGATCCGGCGCCTGCTGACCGGGGTTCGATACCGGGCCATTCCCGTAATGTACGGTGCAGTTGGCGGTGCCGCCGCGCATGGCAGCGCCGTAGGACGGCATCCATGTGGCGTTATACCCCTTGAAGAGCGCGATCTGGCTCATGACCAGTCCCGCCGTCAGAACACCCTGCCCGCCAAAACCGGCGAAAAGGATCTCTCTCATGCATTCTCCCCCCTTTTTGTGAATTCACCCAACTCATAGTACGGAATGACATCCTCTGCCAGATGCCGCACGGCTTTGCCGGGGTTCATGCCCCAGTTGGTTGGGCAGGCGGACATGACTTCGACGAGCGAATATCCTTCGCCGTTGAGCTGTGCTTCAAAGGCGCTGCGGATGTACTTCTTCAGCCGGTTGATCTCTGCCGGCGTCGTGACCGCACCCCGGGCCACATAGGCGGGCTTGAAGCTTCGCGAGATCATTTCAGGGACCTTGATGGGATCGCCGGTAAGTGTGGTGTCGCGCCCCTTGGGCGAGGTGGCGGTGATCTGTCCGGGCATTGTGCACCAGCTCATCTGGCCGCCGGTCATGCCGAAGTTGTTGTTGTTGACGACAAATACGCAGATGTTTTCGTTGCGGTAGGCAGCATTGAGCGTTTCTGCCAAGCCAATATTGTAGGCATCGCCATCGCCCTGATAGGAGAAAACGAACATGTCCTTTTCCGCTCTCCGGACACCAGTGGCAACAGCTGCGCCGCGGCCGTGCGGCGCCTGGATCAGATCGCAGTTAACAGCTGTTTTCAAATGACAGCTGCACCCAACGCCGGTAATGCCAATGGTCTTTTTCTCCAGACCAAGCTCCTCCATGCATTCACATATCAGCCGGACGAGCACGCCGTGGCCGCAACCGCCGCAGAACATTGCCGGATTATAAAGAGCCGGTACTCTTTTTTCGGTTGCCATCGCTTAAAACACCTCCTTGATCTCGCCGTTTTTCACTTTGGCGAAATCCGCCTTTACTGTGTCGTCTTTCGGGACGCCGCAAACGTAGGCGAGCGCATACACCGGAACGGCGCCCATGCCGTGCTTCTTGGCAAACATTGCCACATCCTCTACCATTTGCCCCTCGCCGTTCGTTTCCACAGTAATGAGTCCCTTCAGGGAAGGTGCATTTTTGCGAAGAGCCTCAAATGCTTTCTCCGGGAAAGGCCAGGCGGAAATGGGACGGAGCAGGCCAACCTTTTCACCGGCGGCACGCAGTTCCTGCACAAGCCCCCGCATTACGCGGCCGCACATACCGTAGGCCACGAAAACATAATCGGCATCCTCCGTGGCAATCGATTCCCAGCGCTGTTCATTGCAGCGCATGGTATCCACCTTGCGGATGTATTCGTCCGATTCCGCCCGGATATTCCGGTTCAGGAAGTCGGAGCGGGGCACCTTGTATGTGCCGTCCAGACCCCATTCACATTTCTTCAGTTCGCGGAATTCTGGATATTCGCAGGGCTCCATCATATGACCGAGACCGCTGTCCGTCATGATCTCTACAATGCAGCGGTATTTTTCTGCCAGATCAAAGGCCTCGTACATCAGATCCACAGACTCCTGAACCGTAGAAGGGCAGAGGACGATGTTGCGGTAGTCGCCGTTTCCGCCGCCGCGGGTCTCACGGAGATAATCCGTTTGTGCGCCATCAAGCGAGCCGAGACCGTTGCCCCAGCGCACGACGTTTAGGATCACGCAGGGATAATCGAACTGATTCATGTAGGAAATGCCTTCCTGCTTAAGAGAGATGCCCGGCCCGGAGGACGCCGTCAGCACCCGGCGTCCGCAGGCGGCAACACCCATAACCATATTGATCGCCGCGAGCTCGCTTTCTGACTGAATAAACGTCCGGCCAAGCTCCGGCAGACGGCCGGACAGGTATTCCATCACCTCGGTGGACGGCGTGATGGGATAGCCTGCGTATACCTCAATGCCGGCGCGAACGGCGGCTTCGGCAATGGCAATATTGCCCTTTACCATATCACCCATAGTATTCCTCCTTACTTCACAATGGAAAAGACCCCGTCCGGGCACACGGTATAGCAAATACCGCAGCCGACGCACTTTTCCTCATCAACGGCTATCACCTTATAGCCCGCTTTGTTCAACTCCTCTGACAGCGCAAGGGCACCCTTGCCGCAGTTGAGGATGCACAGCCCGCACGCTTTGCAGCGCTCAATGTTCGGGATCGCTTTCATACTGTTACCATCCTGCCTTTTCCTTTTCGTTTCTTTATTTCCCGCACGCCAGAAGCGCAAATGCAACGGCGGTGAGTTTACTGTTTACCGATGCGGCTCGTGAGGTCATGACCACGGGACGGGATGCTCCAATCATCAGAACCGCCGACTGCGCATGGCCGAAATACCCGATTGCCTTTCCCAGACAGTTGCCGGTCTCGATGTTAGGAACGAGGAAAAGATCAACATCCCCGCTGACCCGACTTTCAATCCCCTTTGTTTTGGCCGCGTCCGGACGCATGGCAACGTCGAAGGCGATAGGCCCCTCATAAATGCCCCGGGGCAACTCGCCCCGCGCGGCCATTTCGCAGAGCGCTGCCGCATCTACGGAGGACTGCATTTCCGCGTTCACTTTTTCGTTTGCCGACAGCAGAGCGACCTTCGGCTCAGTGATCCCAAAAGCGTGAAGCACCTCCATGGCGTTTCGGAGGATATCCGCTTTGGCGGAGAGATCCGGCGCTATATTCATGCCGCCGTCTGTGATGAAGAAGAGCTTGTCCATGCCAGGGACATCGTAGCACGTCAGAGCGCTGAGCCGTCGGCCGGTGCGAAGTCCGACCTGCTTGTTCAAAACTGCCCGCAAAAAATCGCTGGTGTTGATCTTCCCTTTAACAAATACGTCTGCTTTTCCGCTGCTGACCTGCTCTACAGCTGTGAGAGCCATCTTTCCGGCATCTGGCTCGTGGATCACAGTCACACCCTGAAGATCCTCGCCAAGTACCGCGGCCAATGCCCGAATCTTCGTTTCGTCATCTACAAGAATCACATGACACAGATCTGCTGTTTTAATCGCCGTCACGAGCTGAATGATATGCTCTTCTGCAGCTGCCGCAATGGCAATTGTCCGTTTTGGACCCTTTTTCGCTGCGGCAAGCAGTTCCCGAAAGTTCTTATACATTTTTATTGTCCTTTCTCGTGTAAACCTTTGGTGTCAAGGCACCACTCTGGATCGCTTCAGCATATTCGGCCAGCGACTCCAGTTCCTGCTCACCAGGGAACACTAGGACTTTGGCCAGATACTGTACATGCCCTGTGATGCGCGTGCAGAGTCGGGCAGAATTTGCCATGCCGCCCGTCAGCACAATCGCATCCGTACGCCCCTGAAGCGCGACCGTCATGGCGGCGATTTCTTTCGCAATTTGGTATGCCATAGCCTCAAACACATCCGTTGCGACCTTATCTCCGGCATTCATGTGTGCCTCTACCTCGCGGAAATCCCGCGTGCCAAGATACGCTACGACACCGCCGCAGCCGTTGATTTTTCTCAGCATCTCCTTTTGAGAGAAGCGGCCACTAAAGCAGAGCTTTGCCAGTTCAAAGGAGTTCACACCGCCGGAGCGGTCAATGCAGAATGGACCTTCGCCTCTCGCGGCATTAGTATCAACCATGCGTCCGTCACGGTGCGCCGTGACAGATATCCCGCCGCCCAGATGCGCCACAACCAAATGTGCCTCTTCGTAACGAAGTCCGAGTTCCCTCGCCGCCATACGGGCGGTGTGCTTTTGATTGAGCGTGTGCGAGCGCCCCTGACGGACAATCTCCGGAATGCCGGACAGCCGTGCCACCGGCTCCATCTCGTCGACGGTGATCGCATCGGCAACATACGCCTTCACGCCGAGTTCGGCAGCCATCGTCGCGGCAATCATAGCACCAAGATTGGCAGCGTGCTCGTCATACCGAGCCTCTTCCAAATCGTGAAGCATATCAGCGTTCACTTCGTATACTCCGGCGTCCCCGGGAGCGATCAGCCCTGCAATAGCAATGATAATCTTTATATCCTGAGGAGAAATACTGTTTTCTGCCAGAAAATTCCGGATTAGCCCGGCTCGATATTCCTTCTGAGAAACAATCGCCGGGAAAGGCGCAAGTTCATCCTGCGAATGAGACAGCGTCTTCGCCAGAATCAGCTTTGTGCCGGAAAAAACACCGACTTTTGTGGAGGTGGATCCGGGATTGATAACAAGACAGAGTTTCATGTGCGTTGCTCCATATTAAAAAATTATTATAAAAAGACGAATCGCTTATAATTTTTCTATAATCACAATCTATCATTAACTGAAGTGTTTGTCTATAGAAATTATAATTTTTCTATAAAATCGTCATTTTGTAGAAAAATTATATAAAATTCTGGGTACTTTGGCAGTAGTGTACGCTATTTACATCCGTTTCTTTTTGTGTGATAATTCTTTCATATGGAAATATGTATGGCGGAGGATATATCATGCAGCAGGATCGTTTGGAGATTATTAAAAAGACGGTTGCCGGTTTTTCACGCGTCATGGGCGAGCAAACCGAGATCGCTCTGCACGATTTAGAAAAAAAGGAACTGTACTATATTGTTAATGGACACGTTACCGGACGGAAGGCTGGGTATAAAATGAATCCCTCGGTTTACGACACCGTTTTAAGCTTGATGGATGACGACGACTGTGTAATTGGGTATGCAAGCCACGGACCGTCCGGGAATTCACTTCGTGCGTCTCATATCCTTTTCCGGGACGAGATGGGAAAACCATATGCGCTTATCTGTATCAATCAGGATACCTCCAAGTGGGAGGAACTGCGCGATTGTATCGACTCCATGATCCGATGCCATTCGCTGAGCGAAAAAGCGGAAGCTGCTCTTCCGACAGAGGAGAATTATATTCAAAATCTGACACGGCAGGTGATTGTTGATACGGTCGAAAGCTCAAAGCCGTCTGTTCTGGACACGAAACAGGAAAAAATGCGGATCCTGCATCAACTGGATTTGAAGGGTGTATTTGCCGTGAAAGACGCCGTTCCTATTGTCTGTAAGATCCTCTCTATTTCCCAGGCAACGCTCTATAACTATCTGCGCGAACTGCGTCATTCCGAAGATTTATAAACCGATTCCGGGCTGCTCTCTCCGCAGATGCGTTGTCCGCGTTTTTTCGGTTTAAACTAATGTTGGGGTAGCCGTCTTGTAAGAACGAGCTACACCCAACTTTTTTATTCAATAGTTCGGAGAATGACGAAAACGCTTTTGTGATGTGATCCTAAAAAGCTTATGAGCAAGTTACGAGTCATATTGAAATAGAATTCTGCAATAAACTTTCAATTTGTCCACGGCCGCAGTAAGGCAAATGGTATTAGCAGAAAAAACACGCTTTCTTGGTAGTCGACTCTGTAGTCCCTGCGGGTAATAAGCCGTTCCTGCATGCGACTGCCAACCATATAGCAAATGCAGATATTAAAGCGCCTGAACTCGCATAGACGAGCAAAAAGCACTCTTTCAGCGAATCCGCTGAAAGGGTGCTTTTTGTTTATCTCGCGCTGGCAATGCTGGATCGCTGCATACCCGTAGCCCCCGATTGTTTCCCCGCCAAAAACAATCGGAGGTACATACAATGCACGATAGGAAAAGCCTGTATTCACGAAACAAGCGGAACAGCCGCGCCATCCTCTGCCCGGACGCTTTTGAGCAGGATCATCCGCTCACGCCCGAGCAGTTTTCGTCTGAGGAGGAGTTCCGGTTCTGGAAAACGTGGTCGGATGAAGATTACCACAACTGGGAACTGGCAGATCATGCTTACTCAGACCACACATCGCCCCTTACGGAATACTCCGCCGCAGAGCCGTCTCCGGAAGAAACAATTCTTGCCCGCCTTGAACGAAGGGAAAACGTTTTGTTCGCACAAGCCTCCTTGCAGAAGATCCGCGGGCTCGTCACGGAAAAGCAATACCGCCGCATCCGGATGTACTGCGAGGGCATGACATACCGGGAGATTGCGGCGAAAGAAGGTGTATCTTTTCAAAATATTTGCAAGTCCATTATGGCCGGAAAAAAGAAAATTTTGAAATTTTCAAGAAAACAGGGTGACAAATGAGCAAAAAATCCGCGTTGGGTGAGAGGGTGATGTTTCCCTCACCGTACCTTGACAAGTTCATAGCCATTCACCAGACACATTCCCATGTGCCGCGAGAGCGAAGCCCGCCGGGTGACACGCCATGACCCTTTTTGGAGAGCGATACCGTCAGCCCGGAACTGCCGGACAGCCGCCGGCACGGCCATGACCGCGCATGGGGACAATGATACTTCCGCCCAGCCACAGTTCACACAATGGGGGCGGCTCGGAGAGATCCTCGGAGGAGTGCAATTCTCATGGAGCAGCCCGGCATGCTGCCGTCTGGTGACTTCCCTGTCCGGGGGTGTCGAGGACAAATACGGGCCTACATAAAAAGAGGAAGGAGGAATACCCATGTTCCCGATCTGTTTTTTCCACGGCGTGCCGCCGGACGGATACGCGAGCACACCCCACACTACGGCAAGGAGGAAAATACCCCTTTGAAAACACGATACAAAATCCTGGCTCTCGTCCTTGCGC
>CAKTVN010000051.1 GCA_934623545.1 uncultured Oscillospiraceae bacterium | reverse complement strand
GACTCATAATCCTTTGCAGGGAGAAAAACAAGCATGGTCGAGTTGGAAAAAGAATCATAGCGGTCGTTCACGCTCACTGTCTCAAAGCAGCCGCCCGTCCACTGCGCGGTAAAGCAGAGGCTGGACGCAGCCCTCACATCCGTCGCCGGAACGCCAAGCCGGTCACAGGCATCCACCAGCCGTTCCAGCGTCTTTTCTCCGTCAAAGCGCTTCTGCCCCGGCTCCAGCTCCGCGTCATAGCGGATGTTCACGTTGATATCCGCCGGATAGCGCGTCGCGATCGAGCTGTCTGTTCCGAGGTAGAGCGACAGCGTCCCGGACACCATGACCAGCACCATCGTCGACAGCACGCAGATGTTCGCAAGCCCGACGGCGTTGCGCTTCATTCGGTAGAGCATCCCGGACACGCCGATGAAATGCCCTGTCTGATAATAATAGCGCTTGTTCCGGCGCAGCATTTTGAGCACCGCGATGCTCACTGCCGTGAACAGGCAGTAGGTCCCGAGAATGACCAGGATCACCGCCACAAAGTAAAGGTTCAGCGCCTCCATTGCGTTCTTTGCCGTCACCGCGATCCAATAGCCCGCACCGATGCACCCGACGCCCAGCACCGCCAGCAGCCAGCGCGTTTTTGGTTCGCGCTCGGCGGCGTTCCCGCTGTGCAGAAGCTCGACCGGGCGGAGCTTTGCCACGCGTCCGAGATTAAATGCCAGCGTCAGCAGCAAGATCGCGCCGAACAGGATCGCCGTCACCGTCATTGCAAAGACCGAGACCTGGAATGGGAACATCTCCTCGCCCTGTACGCCGCCCATGAGCTTCGTCACGAGCATCGTCATCAGCTTCTGAAGCAGCACGCCGAGCGCGATGCCGCCTGTAATGCCGATCAGCGCCACATACAGCGTCTCAAAGCCCAGCATCGCGGCGATGTTCCACTTGTCCATGCCGAGCACGTTGTAAAGCCCCAGCTCTCTGCCGCGCCGCTTCATCAGAAAGCTGTTCGTATAGAACAGGAAAATGACGGAAAACAGCCCGACGACAAACAGACCGATGCTCATATAGATCGACAGGTAGTAATACCGCGTCTGCGTGGACTGCGGCTTCGTATTCGCCAGCGCCGCCAGAATGTAAAACGCCGCCACCGTCCCGACCACCGTCAGGATATACGGCAGATAAAACTGCCGGTTCTTGCGCAGATTCTGCGCCGCAAGCTTCGGATAGAACAGCTTTTTCATCGTGCATCGCCCTCGCTCTGCAAAACCGTCAGCGTGTCGGAGATCTTCGCGTACATCGCCTCGCGGCTCATGTCCCCGCGATAGAGCTGGTGGAACACCTCGCCGTCCTTGATAAACAGCACGCGCTTTGCGTGGCTCGCCGCCTTGACCGAGTGCGTGACCATGACGATGGTCTGTCCGTCGTCATTGATGCGCCCGAACAGATCGAGCAGCTCGTCGGTCGCGCGCGAATCGAGCGCGCCGGTCGGCTCGTCCGCGAGGACCAGCTGCGGGTGCGTGATCAGCGCCCGCGCCACGGCGGCGCGCTGCTTCTGCCCGCCGGAGACCTCATACGGGAACTTGTCCAGAATGTCCTCGATGCGGAGCTTTTCCGCGATGGGCTGAAGCTGTGCGCGCATATACTCATATGGCTTCTTCGCCAGCACCAGCGGCAGGAAGATGTTGTCGCGCAGCGAAAAGGTGTCCAGCAGATTGAAATCCTGAAACACGAAGCCCAGATTGTCTCGCCGGAAGGCGCACAGCTCGCGCTCTTTGATCGCCGTGAGCGACTTCCCGCCCAGCAGCACCTCGCCCGACGTCGGCTTGTCGAGCGCCGCGAGGATGTTCAGCAGCGTCGTCTTGCCGGAGCCAGACTCACCCATGACCGCCAGATACTCGCCCTCCTCCACCGAGAAGGTCACGTCGGACAGCGCCTGCACCGACGCGCCGCCGAAACGGGAGGAATATATCTTTTTCAGATTGTTGACTTCCAGAAGTGTCATGTCTTTTCTCCTTTTACATCATCAGGAACGCCGCGTCCGAGTTCTCGCTCTCCAGATACGCCGTCATGGAGCAAGCCATCCGGTCAAGCTCCCGTTCGTCCGTGAGCAGACGCGCCAGCCAGTCGGAAAACGTCTCGTCCGGCTCCTTTGCTTCTTTTCGATTCAGCTTCCATTTCTTCAGCATGGAACTCACTCCTTTGTTTCACGTTCTGGAGCCATTATACAAGGGAGCCAGCCTGCGTGCCATCGATTTGGCTTACAGTTTGGCTCCCAAAGCTTACAGTTTTGTAAGAAACGCGCGGAGAAAGGGATCTTCCGCTATTCATGCTCGCGCTCGACCCGGACAAGCCCGATCGTGACCGCGGTCCCCTCGCCAACGCGCGAATCGATCGAGATCGGGTGCCCCAGCTTCCGGCACACGCGCCTGCAAAGATACAGCCCAAGCCCAGTCGCCTTGCGGTCCGCGCGTCCGTTATAGCCCGTGAAGCCCTGCTCGAACACGCGCGGCAGATCCTCCGGCTCGATGCCAATGCCGGTGTCCGCAATGACGAGCTCCGGCACGTCCGTGCAGCGGATGGTGACCGTCCCGCCCTCGGGCGTATATTTGACGGCGTTGGAAAGCAGCTGCTCGATCACAAAGCCGAGCCATTTCGCATCCGTCAGGACGCTTTTGCCAGTCGGTCCATAGCACAGCTTCAGCTTCCGGCGGATGAACTGCGGCGCAAATTTCCGCACTGCGGGCTTGATGATCTCGTCGAGATCATAGCGCCGCAGGAGAAGGTCGCTCCCGCTGCCGTCCAGACGCATATACTGCATCGCCATATCCACATACTGATCGATGCGGAACAGCTCCTGCCCGAGTTCTCCGTTCTCCGCGCCCTCCTGCTGCAAGAGCAGGCGCATCGCCGCGATGGGTGTCTTGATCTGGTGCGCCCAAAGCGTGTAATACGCCGTCAGATCGGCGAGCCTGCGGTCCATGCGCGACACCGTGTCGGCATTGCCCCGGATGAGCGCCCGCACGAGCGTCTGATAGCCGCACTCGACGGCGTTTGCGCCGCAGTCCGGCAGATTCTGCTCCGCAAGGCGCATCTGGCGTGAAAGCTCGTCCAGCAAGCGGCACTTTTGCCGGAAGCGCACAAAATCGACCGCCGCCGCGCACAGCGCACAGACGGCGCACAGCCCCGCGGCATACGCCACATTTTCCGATGCCATCCCGCCCAGCGCGGCGAGCGCCGCAAAGATCGCCCAGGACAGCGTCAGCAGCGCGAGCGTGCCGAGCCGCGCGCGCAGGTAACGACCCAAGTCTTTCATATCATTTCACCTGATAGCCAAGTCCCTTTTTCGTCGTGATAAAGTCGGTCAGCCCGATGCCCTCGAGCTTTTTCCGCAGCCGCGCCACATTGACGCTCAGCGTGTTTTCGTCGACGAAGCTGTCCGATTCCCACAGACGCTGCATCAGCGTCTCGCGCGGCACGACCGCCCCGCCCGCCTGCATGAGCACCTGCAAAATACGGTACTCGTTCTTGCTGAGCTCCAGCCGCTCTCCGCCGTAGCTGAGCGCGGTGTCGTTCGCCGAAAGGATCGCGCCGCCGCGCTCCAGAAGGCTGCTCTGCCCCGCAAATTCGTATGTCCGGCGCAGCATCGCCTGCACCTTTGCCGTCAGCACATTCAGATCAAAGGGCTTGGCGATGAAATCGTCCCCGCCCATATTGATCGCCATGACGATGTTCATATTATCTGCCGCCGAGGACAGGAAGATCACCGGCACCTTTGAAAGCTTACGGATCTCCGCGCACCAGTGATAGCCGTTGTAAAACGGCAGCGTGATGTCCATCAGCACGAGCTGCGGGTCGTAGGATACAAATTCCTGCAAAACCGCGCGGAAATCCTTCACCACGCGGCAGTCGCAGCCCCATGCCTCGATGCTTTTCCGGACGGCGGAGGCGATGACCGCATCGTCCTCCACCACAAAAATTCTCATGTTTTCCATCTGCTTTACTCCATTTGCGCCAGCGCCGCCTGTTCGCGGCTCTGGCAGGTGAACAGAACGACCTGCCGTGCTTCGGCTTCCTGCCTCAGAAGGCGCAGCGCCGCGCGCAGCCGCTCGTCGTCAAAGCGCACCAGCGCGTCGTCCAGCACGATCGGCACATCCTCTCTCAGCGCCAGCCGGCAGATCGCCAGCCGCACCGCAAGATAGGTCTGATCGGCGGTCCCGCCGCTGAGATACGAAAGCTGCCGCGTGACCAGCTCGCCCCTCTCGCGCGTCTCGGCGCGCAGGTCGCTGCCGAGGAGGACCGTGTCATACCGCTCCCCCGTCATCTGCCCGAGCAGTGCGCCGGACAGGGCGCTGATGCGCGGGGAGAAGCGGGTCTGAAGCTCGTTGTTCGCCTCCTCCAGCGTCGAAAGCGCCAGCTCAAGCGCGTCATAGCGCCGCGTCAGGCGCTCCGCCTCGGCGGTGAGCTGTTCCTTTTTCGCCTCCAGCTCCGCCGGGTCGCCCAGCGCCTCGACACGCCCCCGGTTCTGGTCCAGCTGCGAGCGCACGTCCGAAAGCGCGGAATTGATCTGAAGCAGCTCGCCGGAGACGCTCCGCAGCTCATAGCCCGTCAGATCGAGCCCCTGCGGCGCAGCAGCGGGCTTGACATCGCCCAGCGCCGCGCAGACCGCGTCATAGCGGCTTTGCGCCGTGCGCGCCTCGCGCTCTGCGGCATCCGCCGCATCCAGCGTGCTGATCGCCGCGCGGACCGCGTCCAGCGCAGCTTCCTGCGTATCCGCCCCGGGGGCAAACATGGAGACCTGTCCAAAAAGCCGCGCCCGCTGCTGCGCAAGGCGCTCCTGCTCTGCCCGCTCCTGTGCGCGGCGTGCCTCCTGCTGCGCCTTTTCCTGCGCATACAGGCGGAGATTGCCGCAATACTGCGCCGCGAACGGCACCAGCTCATCGCGTGCGCGGTTGCCGTAGCGCGCCATGAGCGCCTGTGCCTGATCGAGCCGCGCCTCGCGCGCGCGGTTTTCCCGGCGCGTCATGATCATCCATACAATGCCCGCCGCGGCGCATACCGCCGCCGGCACGCCGAATATCCAATTTTTCTGCACCGCCGCAAGCACGGCGAAAATCACCGCCGCAAGCAGCGCCAGCCACGCCGGGACCGGCGTGCGGTATTTTCCGGCGCAAAGCCGATCCAGCTCCCGCACGTCGGCGTCCGCCTTCGGAAGAATTTCCTCTTCTGAGAGCCCCCGGAAGACCTCCGGGCATTCCGGCGCCTGCAAGGGCGTCTCCGGCTCGCGCCGGATGTGCCCCGTCTCCGACTGCAAAAGCGTCAGCTGCCGGTCCAGCTCTGTCAGCGTCTCGCGCGCCGGGAGGCGCGCCGCCCGCTCCTGCGCCGTCTTTTCGGTCTCCAGCGCGACGTCCAGCGCCTGCTTTGCCTCGTCCTTGCGCTTCAGCGCCTGCGCCGCCTCTCGCGCCTTGAGCCCCGCCAGGATTTCCTGAAGCCGCGCCTGCCGCGCGGTCAGCTCCTCGCGCCGCGCCGAAAGCGTCAGATCGTTCTGGTGCAGGCTGTGTATCTTTTCCAGTGTCTCCTCCGTCTGCTGCCGCTCGAAAAGCGTCTGTGGAAGAAGCCCCGTCCGGTTGTGGCGGCAGCGGTTGCGCCAGTCGCGCAGCGTTTTCTGCGTGTCCGAGAAGCTCACCGTCTCATCCCCCGTCGTCACAAGCGATGACAGGCGCTTTTCAAGCTCCGCATCCGATGTCACCGCGACGGCGTTCTGCGCCAGAAATGCACTGCGCTCGAACACGCTCCGTCCGACGCCCAGAAGCATCTCTCCGCAATTTTCGCCCGTCATGCCCGAGACGGGAAGCCCGCTCTGCGTCTCATACGCGCGGAACTCCCCCATCGGCACGCGCCCCTTCGTGCTGCGCTCGAGCGTGATTTTCTTTCCCTGCCACTCGAGCTCCATGCGCCCCTCCATCGGTGCGCCGCTCCACGGCTTATACTTGGTCTTGACCGGCAGATTGGTCTTTGTCGACCGCTCGCCGGAATCGACGCCGTAGAGCATCGCCAGTAAAAACGACGCCCACGTCGACTTTCCGGACTCATTCGGCGCGGTCACGACGTTGAGCCCGTCATGGAGCGTCAGCTCTGCGTTCTGAAGGCTCCCGAAGGAGGCGCTCATCCTGAGAATTTTCACAGCTCCGGCGCCTCCCTTCCGTCCATCGCGGCGGCTCCGAGCCGCGCCGCATCTGCGATCGTCTGCTTTTCCTCCGGCGTCTGCGCCGCGTCAAAGCGCTGCTTGAGCGTGCGCAGGAAGATGCCCTTGAGCGTATCCTCCCCCGCCAGCGCCCAGAGGTCCACCTTCGGGACCGTCTCGTCGCGCAGGCTGAGGCTGAAAAAACGCTCCTCCAGCGCGCGGTAGAGCGCCTGAAGTGAAACCGGCTCCGCCTCGCCGGTGAGGAGGATACGGTAAATGTCCCGCTGCGTCTGCTCCGGCAGCGCCGCGAGAATGGCGGCATAGGCATCGTCCCCCGCCGGGACGCTCAGAATCTCATATTTCCGCGCGGAAAGCGGCTGGAACCGCAGCTCGCACGTCTCCTTTCCGGCACTTCCGATGTAAACGCCCTTCTCTCCGAGCTCGTCGAAGCCGCGCCCCATCGCGCAGCCAGGCCATGCGTAAAATGTTTTTTCCTCGCGCAGCAGCCCGCTCGCCGCGTGGATGTGCCCCAGCGCCAGATAGTCCAGCCCTGAGCCCATGATCTCCGACTTGGAGATGAAATTGTACGGGCTCTGATTGTTGAGCGCATCGCCGTGCAGCACCATGAGGTTCACAAGCCCGTCCTGCTCCGCCGTAAAGCCGGACAGGAGGTCGCTTTCGTATGCGGCGGTGAACGCCGCGCCATAGACGCGGCAGCCCAGCTCCGGAAAGGTGAACGCCTGTATGGTGCGCTCGGTGAAGATGTGGACGTTTTCCGTCCATTTGACCGTCCGGTACGCCGAACCTGCCGCCGCGTAGTCGTGGTTTCCGGGGGCGATCACGATCTGCGCGTTGCAGCCGGCAAACGCGCGGCTGAGCGCCTCGACCGTGTCCGGATAGACGTTGTCGCTGTCAAACAGGTCGCCCGCGAGCAGCACCAGCGCGCAGCCCTCGGCGTTGACCAGCTCCGTCAGCTCCGTCAGAAGTGCCCGCTGCTCCTTCCGGCGCTGCGCCGCGCGCTCCGGCAAGATGCCGGAAAACGGCGAGTCCAGATGCAGGTCCGCCGCGTGCAGAAATTTAATCACAAACGCTCACCCTTTCCGCCTTTGTGCACCGTCCGTGCTCCATATCGATCGTAAAAACAGCCCCGTTGAGGCTGCACGCCCCTGTCACCCACTCAAAGCGCGAGGTCAGCTCGCCGCGAAACAGCGCGATCGACTGCTCCGGCTTCACGCCGAGGACCGAATGCACCGGTCCGGTCATCCCGAGGTCGCTGATGTAGCCCGTGCCCTTCGGCAGGATCGTCTCGTCCGCCGTCTGAACGTGTGTGTGCGTGCCCCAGACCGCCGCCGCGCGCCCGTCGAGATAATATCCCATCGCGAGCTTCTCCGAGGTCGCCTCCGCGTGGAAATCCACCAGCACCGGCACGCTGCCGATCTCCTTCAAAATTTTATCCGCCACAAGAAACGGATTGTCCGGCGAGAAATTCATGTTGCACCGCCCGATCAGGTTCACCACCGCGACCGGTCCGCCCTTCGTCTCAAACACGCCCCAGCCGCGCCCCGGGAGGCTCGGCAGAAAGTTCGCCGGACGCAGGATGTATTGGCTCTCGTCCATATAGGCGCAGATCTCGCGCCGGTTCCAGGTGTGGTTTCCCAGCGTGATCACATCCGCGCCCGCATCCAGAATGTCGTCCGCCTGCTGCGGCGTGATGCCGACGCCGGAGGCGTTTTCTCCGTTTACAACGCAAAAATCGATCCGCTCCCGCTTTTTGAGCGCGCGCAGCTGCTGCCTGAGCAGCTTCAGCCCGCCCGCGCCCGTCACATCTCCGACTGCCAACACACGAATTTCCATTTGCGTCTCCTTTTTGAAGGAACCGCTGATTCGATCGTCTGCGGCTCCTGATTTATAATTTTTTTACATTATACCATTTCCGGAAGGGGTTTTCCATGATATACTGAGAAAAAAGTCCCGCCGGGGTGCAACCGGCGGTCCATTTCTTCGTTTTTAAGGATGAGAGGAGGAACCGGCTTGGAGGACGAGAAGATCATCGAGCTCTACTGGTCCCGTGATGAGCTTGCCCTGCGGGAGACCGACCGCAAATACGGCGGCTACTGCCGCACCATCGCCAACAACATTCTGCACGACCTTCAGGACGCAGACGAATGCGTCAGCGACACCTGGCTCGGCGCATGGAACGCCATGCCGCCGAAGCGTCCGTCGTTTCTCTCCGCCTTCCTCGGGCGGATCACGCGCAATCTGGCGCTCGACCGCTGGAAGGCTACGCACGCGGACAAGCGCGGAGGCGGCGTGCTCCCGACCGCGCTCGACGAGCTGAGTGAATGCGTCCCCTCCGGCGTCAGCGTGGAGGCGGAGCTGGACGGCAAGGAGCTCGCGCGCGCCATCGACGCGTTCCTGCGCACGCTGCCGGAGCGGGAGTGTACGCTCTTCCTGCGCCGGTACTGGTTCGCCGATTCGCTGCGCGACGCTGCGGCGCGCCTCGGTCTGAGCGAGAGCAACGCCAAGTCCATTCTCTTCCGGACGCGCGAAAAGCTGCGCAAACATCTTGAAAAGGAGGGGATCGCCGTATGAACAGCGAGAAGCTCTTCCGCGCCGTCGGAGACGTCGGCGACGACCTCATCGCCCGCGCGGATATCCCAGCTAAAAAGAAACACAATGTCATCTGGCTGCGCTGGACCGCGCTTGCCGCCTGCTGCGTGCTGATCGTCGGCATCGCCGCGTTCGCGCGTCTGGTGCTCGGCGGCGCAAAATCCGCCGCGCCGGAAAATACCGCCCAGTCGACAGCCGACTGCGCCGCGCCCGCCGAGGCGCAGGACTACAAGTCCGAGCCCGACTTTGAGTTGCCCGCCGAAAGCGCCCCCGCTGAGGCAGAGGAGTCGCCCGCAGAAGAAATTCCCGCCGAGGCGGAGCCGCCCGCAGAAATGCCCGCGGAGGATTCTGTGGACAGCATCACCGACTCCAAAGAGGGGCTTGCCGAAAGCGCCGCCCTGCGCACGATCGTCTTTGACGGGCGCAGCTACACGGAGCTTTCGGGCGAGAAATCGGACTTCCAGCCCGGCGAAAGGCTCGGCTCCGTCGAAAGCAGCGCGGATGCCGTGCTGACCGGCTGCGAGGTCTATGCCTGCGAGGGCGCGGCTCCGGAATCGCGCGTGCTCGTCCTGCTAAACGGCGCGTATCTGGCGTTCGAATGCACCGAATAGCGTCTCTCGGTCACACGCACACACCTTCAATCATAACCACCGGCCGTGCCGGTGGTTTGCACTAGCCCCCTTGGGGCATGACCCGGGCTGAGCCTATAGGCTCG
>CAKTVN010000050.1 GCA_934623545.1 uncultured Oscillospiraceae bacterium | reverse complement strand
AAGATGTGCAACGAGTGCGGCAACTGCACGCACTTCTGCCCCTACGCCTCCGAGCCGTGCCACGACAAGTTCACGCTCTTCCAGACGCTCGAGGATATGGACGACAGCGCCAATCAGGGCGTGCTGTTCCTGGACGGCGACAAGGTGCGCGTCCGTCTCGGCGAGGTCGCGGAGTATGATCTTGCACAGCCGAACGCGCTGCCGAAGGACATTGAGACGCTCATCCTCCGCATCCGCAGCCATTATAGCTATCTCTACAAATAAGCGAAATATATACGCGAAAGCCGCCGGCATTGCCGGCGGCTTTCGCTGTTTTTGAAGAAGGCTCAGAGGCTTTCGATCGTCTCTTCCCTGCCGCAGACGATGTTGAGATTGCCGTTGCGGCAGCGCAGGGCATCGAGGAACTCCTTCGGAATGCCTGCCGTCTTGAGCGTGATGCGGTACTGAAGCTCATAGAGCGTTCCCATGTTGGAGGTCTTGACCTTTTCCAGCGTGTGGGCGCTGGTATACTGCTCAAACAGGTCGTCAAAAATGCCATCATAGTCCAGATTTTCCGGGATCGTGATCTTGAGCATCCGTTCGGACGACGTTTTTCCGCAAAAATTCAGCCGCGTGAGCAGCAGCATCACCGCTGCCGCGATCACGAAAAAGCCCGCCGCCAACGCGACGTAGCCCATGCCGGTCGCAAGCCCCAGCGCCATTGCAAGGAAGATCACGCCGATCTCCTTTGCCGTCCCCGGCGCGGAGCGAAAGCGCACCAGACTGAACGCCCCCGCGACCGCGACGCCTGCACCGACGTTGCCGTTGACCAGCATGATCACAAGCTGTACGACCGCGGGCAGGACCGCAAGCGTCACCGCAAATCCGGGCGTAGAGCGCGAGCGGTAGCAGGCAAGCAGTGCCGTCGCGACCCCGAGGAGCACGGACACCGCCGTGCAGATCAGAAAGGTGTTCGCGGTCAAGCCGGAGCCGATGATGGAATCAAGCACTGTAACGCGCCTCCTTTGTATTTTGAATTTCCTCCGGCAAAAGCCGGGTCTGATAGCAGAAGCCGTATTTGGAAAACGTCGTTGGATACGCACCGATCTCTGACAGCGCGCGGCTGAGCCACAGCGGGCACACCCCCGGCAGCTTGACCTCCATCAAAATGCGGTCGTCTCTCAAAAGCCGCTCGCCCCGGTCGCCGAGGCAGAGGTCCAGCGCGTCGGTCCGCCAGCGGATGCTGCGGTCAAAGGTCACGCGCAGCTCCGGCTCGTCCATACCCGCGAAAGCAGTCCGGTCATATGCCAGAAAGACGCGCGGCTCGGCGCGGTAGAAGCGCTGGAACCACAAAATTTCCTGCGCGATCTGCCCTGTTTTCGCCTCGGGCGCGATACCGTCCAGAAACGGCTGCGTCATGCACGCCTCCATGGAAACGCGGCGCTTATAGACGACGCCCTCGAACTTCTTTTTGAGCTCGACGAACACCTGCGACTGCTCCTGCGGTACGCCGTAGCTGCGCACGCGCAGCTTTTCCTTATATGCGGGCCTTTCGATCGACGCGCGGACCAGCCGCCAGTCCGGTGTGTCGTAATAAATGTTGCAGATCGTATAGCTGCCGTAATCGTCGGCGCGCATATGAAGCTGCATATGCGCAAGCAGCGCGTCGCGCTGCCGTGGCGTCAGGAAATATTTCTTTTCCGTCCGCTGGAAGCTGTATCGGGTCGGTATGTTCATGGGGATCGCTCCTTTCTGGATGGTATCATACCGGACGGACTTAAAGAGGACCTAAAGACTGAGCTTTTCAAAAATACTTTTTGAAAAGCTCTCAAACGCGATTCGCTTCGCTGCCATCGCGTTTGAAAAAGCTGCGTGCCGCTGCGCGCATAATTTGTGCGCACAGCGCACAAATTCCACACTTGCGGCACGTAATGTGTTTTGTCCTACGTACACGCCGCAGGACAAAACAAATTCAAATTATATTCCGCCGTGCGCGGCGGAACTCTACGAGGTTTTTGACAGCTTGGAAAGCCTTTAGGCTGGCTTTAGCTTGCGGCGGTAGGATAGGCACAACGCCAAAAGGAGGCTGATCATATGAAACACAAACGACTTCATTCCGTTCTGATCTCCGCCGCGCTGCTCGCGCAGCTGCTTGCCGGCTGCGCCGCCCCGGCGGAGGATACCGCAAGCACGAAAGCTGGTGCTGAAAGCGCCGCCCCCGCCGCCTCGGTCGTCCAGACCGTCGCTGCGCCTGAAGAAAAGGACGCCGTCCAAATCAGGCTGACCGGCTCCGGCGCACAGATCACGGGCAGCGGCGCGAGCGAGTCCGGCGGCGTCGTATCGATCACCGAGGGCGGCACCTACACCCTCAGCGGCACGCTGACAGGCGGGCGCATCCTCGTAAACGCCCCGAAGGAGGAGGTCACGCTGATCCTCGACAGCGTGGACATCACCAGCGCAAACTCCAGCGCACTCTATATTTATAAAGCAGCCCAGGTCACGCTCTGGCTCCCGGACGGAAGCAGCAGCACGCTCACAGACGGCGAAAGCTACAGCTTCGCCGATGAATATTCCTCCGCCGCGGACGACGAGCCGAACGCCTGCATCTATTCCAAGGCAGATCTGATCATTGCGGGCAGCGGCAGATTGACCGTAAACGGGAACTACAGCAACGGCGTGACCGGCAAGGACACGCTCCTGCTCGACACAGCAGAGCTTACAGTGAGCGCGAAAAATCACGGCGTCTGCGGCAAGGACAGCGCGGAGCTTCAAAACGCCTCTCTGACCGTCGTCTCCGGCGGCGACGCGCTCCGCTCCACCAACGACAAGGATGACACCCTCGGCTGGGTCTCCACCACCGACTGCGTGCTGGACCTGACCTCCGGAGAGGACGGCGTGCAGGCGGAGACTGCTTTGACCGTCTCCGGCGGCAGCTGCTCCATCGTCTCCGGCGGCGGGAGCGGCGCCGCGCTTTCCGACGATGCCAGCGCCAAGGGCTTGAAGGCAGGCAGCTCCGTCACGCTCACGAGCGGCAGCTTCACGCTCGACTGTGCAGACGACGCGGTCCACTCGAACGGCGATGTCACCGTCTCCGGCGGCGATTTCACCATCGCGACCGGCGACGACGGCATCCATGCCGATGAGACCGCCTCCATCGGCGGTGGAAGCCTTCTCATCACGAAGAGCTATGAGGGCATTGAGGGCAAGGTCGTCGAGATCAGCGGCGGCGAGATCGATCTGACCGCCTCGGACGACGGTGTCAACGCCACAGACGGTTCCTCCTCTGGCTTTGGAGGACTGTTCTCGGGCGGCTCGTCTGACTGCGTGCTCCGCATCTCCGGCGGCAGTCTGACGGTCGATGCCTCCGGCGACGGGCTCGACTCCAACGGGAGCATCGAAATTTCCGGCGGCACGGTCTACATCAGCGGTCCGACCTCCGACGGCGACAGTGCCCTTGACTGTGATGGCTCCGCCGTCATCACCGGCGGCACTGTGATCGCCGCGGGCTCCAGCGGCATGGCGCAGAACTTCGGCGACAGCTCCACGCAGGGCAGCATCCTCCTGACCTTCACCGAGCGCTCGGAGGAGCTCATCCGCATTCTGGATGCGAACGGAACGGTGCTCGCCGAATGGACGCCAAAGAAGGCATATTCCTGCGTCGTGATCAGCTGTCCGGAGCTCACGCTGGGCGAAACCTATACCATCATTGCCGGCGGCGAAGAGCAAACCGTCACGCTCGATACGCTCATCTACGGCAGCGGCTTCGCAATGGGCGGCATGGGCGGCGGTCCCGGCGGCAATTTCCCGGGAAACGGCGGCTCCTTCATGCCCCCGAGCGGCGATTTTGGCGACTTTACGCCCCCGGACGGCGCGGACGGCGAGCGTCCGGAAATGCCCTCGGGCAGTCAGAACGGAACGCCGCCCGAAAAGCCCACCGGCGCACCGGACGGCGCGGCACCACAAAAGCCCGGCAACAGCGGCAACGCATCCGCTTCCTCCGATTCCACCAGCGCAGCATAAACGATCATGCGCCTCCGCGAAAGCGGAGGCGCATTTGTATTACGGCGCTTTGGCAGAAAACGCGGGAATGTCGCCGCCGGATTTGAGCACTTTTCTATATTGCATATTTATTCGCAGTTCGCTATAATACTCTGCATAGATAAAGTCATATATCCGCTTATGCACAAAGGAAGACCTGCATATGAAAAACTACACGTTCGCATATGGAAAGGGCACCGTCGAGGTGCCGCTGGAGGAGAAAAATGTTCTTGCCGTGCTGCACGGAAACGAATATCCGCCGATCGGCGACATCCGCACCGCGCTGCTGGAAAGTCTGGCGCAGCCGATCGGCAGTCTACCGCTCCCGCAGCGCATCCGCCCCGGCAGCCGCGTCGCACTCATCGTGAGCGACATGAGCCGCTTCTGGATGCGGCAGGATCTCGTCATTCCGCATCTGGTCGACTATCTGCACACGAAGTGCGGCGTGGCGTATGAAAACCTGACCATCGTCGTTGCGAACGGGACGCACATCGGAGGCGACGAGCAGGAGCTTCGCACACTGGTGACGGATGCGGTCTATGACCGCGTCCGGGTCGAAAATCACGACTGCGAGGCTTCCGATCTGGTCTACATGGGAACGACCGCGCACGAAACGCCTGTCTGGCTGAACCATACCGTCGCAGCGGCGGACTTTGTCGTCGCGCTCGGCGCGTGTACGCACCACATCATGGCGGGCTTCGGCGGCGGACGAAAGAGCATCCTTCCCGGCGTCAGCGGACTGGAGACCATCCGGCATAACCACGCCTTCTCACTTGACGCGGCAAGGCTCCGCTCCAACCCCGCCATCGGAAATGGGGTGCTGCAGGGCAATCCCCTGCACGAGGATATGTGCGAGGCTGCCGCGATGGTGCCGGAGCTGTTCATGGTCAATCTGGTCATGAACGCGCAGATGAAGCTCTCGGCGATCTTCTCCGGGCATTTTCTCGCGTCGTGGGAAAAAGCCTGTGCGCTGACCGACGCGATCTATCAGGTGGATATTCCCTGCCGCGCGGACGTCATCGTCGCGAGCTGCGGCGGCTTTCCGAAGGACATCTCCCTCTATCAGGGCACCAAGACCATCGACAACGTGGAGTCCGGGCTCAAGCCCGGCGGGACGCTGATCCTGATGCTGGAAGCGCCCGAGGGCGGCGGACCCGAGGAATACTTCGGCTGGGCGGATGATCTGCTGGACGGCACCATTGAGCAGCGCCTGCGCGAGGCGTTCACCGTCGCGGGCTATATCTTCTTCCAAAACTGTGAGCAGGCGCAGCGCAGCCGCATCCTGCTCTATTCCACCATTGCCGAGGAATGCGTCGCGCCGATGGGAATGCACGCATTTTCTGATATGAACGAGCTTTTGAAGGCGGCGGAGCTGGACGGAAAGTCGATCTACGTCATTCCGAACGGCGCGACCGTCATCCCGCGTGTGAAAGGAGCAGACAAATGAAGCGAAATTACCTTGCCCGGCGGTTTCAGAATGCCGGAAGCGGACTGAGCCTGGATACCGAGGCGCTCTCCCGATACAATGACGTCATCGATCTGAGCATTGGCGACACCGATTTCGTCACCGACGGAGCCATCATCGACGCCGCCTTCCGCGACGCACGGCTCGGGCACACGCACTACGGCGACCCGCACGGCGACCCGGAGCTGATCTCTGCCATCGCGCGGGCGTGGGAGGAGGATTTCGGGCAGAAGCTCCATGAGGACCATATCCTCATCACCGCCTCGAGCTGCCTCGGCATGGCGCTGGTCATGCTCGCGCTGCTCGACCCAGGCGACGAGGTGATCGTCTTCTCTCCGTATTTCCCGATGTACCGCAGCCAGATCGAGCTTGCGGGCGGCGTCTGTGTCGATGTGCCGACCTACGAAGCGGAGGGCTACGCCATCTCCGAGGCGCGCCTGCGCGCGGCGATCACGCCGAAGACGAAAGCCATCATTTTCAACAATCCCACCAACCCGACCGGCATGGCATACGGACGCGAGACGCTGGAGCTGCTGGCAAAGATCGCGCAGGAATACGACCTTCTCATCGCCGCAGACGAAATTTACACCACCTATCTCTATGAGGGCGATTATGTGCCGCTACGCACGCTTCCGGGCATGGAAGCGCGCACCGTGACGCTCAACAGCTTCTCCAAAAACTACATGATGACCGGCTGGCGCGTCGGCGCGATTCTCGCAGAGCCGGAGCTTCTCGCGGCAATGCACACCATCAATGGCTCGCTCGTCTACTCTGCTCCGTCTATCTCGCAGCGCGCCGCCATCGAGGCGCTGAAGCTCCGCGGCAGCATCCGGGAAAAATATATTTCCGCCTACCGCGAGCGCATTTTCTACTCTGCTGACCGGCTTGAAAAAATTCCATATCTCACGCTTGTCCGCCCCAAGGGCACGTTCTATCTCTTCCCCGGCATCGAAAAAACCGGTCTCGGCGTGGCGGATTTCTGCAATGCGCTGCTTGATCGCGCGCACGTCCTCGTCTCGCCGGGTACCCCCTTCGGCGTCACCGGCGCGGGGCATTTCCGCATTGCGTGTACCGTCGGCGTCGAGCAGCTCAAGGAAGCCTATGACCGGATGGAGCAGCTGACATTTTAATACTATTTTCTGATTAAATTCTTTAATCAGAAAGGTTCCGCCTTTGGCGTAACCGATTCCGTGATTTTGATAAAATCACGGAATCGCGTCTCATAATGATCTTCATATTAAAAACTTCCATTCCATGAATGAAAGTTTTTAATTGAATATCAGTATAAGGCAGCGCCACGCAAAAAGACCCGCTGTTCGGGTGCGTTGGGAGTTGGAAGAATACACCCTAGATCATGCAGTTCGACGCTGTCGTCGCCTCCAACCTCCACGCTCGGCATTTGTATGAGCGCATCGGCTTCATTCCGCTCGGCATCATCCCGAAGGGCTTTCGGATAAAGGATGGGCACTACAAGGATGCCTTCCCTTATTATTATACGTTTTTGTCAGCATAAAGCCGTATATTCCGTATACCGCGAACAGCAGCATTCTCGATCTCCGCAGAAGATATTTTTCCGGCGCACCGCATCGGCGGTGCGCCGGTTTGCATTATTATACATAAAATACACAAAATCAGCCGAATTAATCAGCTTGTTTTGTATGTATATGCGTATTTACAAATTCGCTTCGATGTGTATAATTATACGCGTAAACAACAAACACCCACACGCAAATGTATAAAGGAGAGGGAAACATGAAAAAGAATACAATGAAGAAGTGGCTGGCATTCGTGCTCAGCGTCCTGATGCTCGCATCCGTTTTCGCCGGCTGCGCCAGCACCGCAAAAACGGAAGAACCCAGCAGCACCCCCGCACAGACCGAAACCCCCGCACAGACGGAAGCGCCGGCACAGGACGAAGCGCCCGCGCAGGAAGAGACTCCCGCCGCTGAGGAAGCCCCCGCAGAGCCCGCGACGCTGCTGGAAAGCATCAAGGCAAAGGGTAAGCTGGTCGTCGGCACGGAAGCGCAGTACGCGCCGTATGAGTTCAAGGATCTCGACGCGAACTTCGCCGGCTGCGATATGTGGCTTGCGCAGCAGATCGCCGACAGCCTCGGTGTCGAGCTTGAGATCGTCGACATGGCGTTCGACGGCATCATCCCCGCCGTGCAGTCCGGTCAGGTCGATATGGGCATCGCCGCCTTCACCAAGACGCCCGAGCGTGCCGAAGAGATCGATTTCTCCGATCTGTATGAGACCAGCGCACAGCTTCTGATCGTCAAGACCGGCAACGCCGATGCCTATTCCACGAAGGAAGCCCTCGCCGGGCAGAAGGTCGGCGCGCAGAAGGGCACCATCCAGTCTCAGCTGATCCTGTCCGCACTGCCCGACAGTGAGCTGTTCGAGCTTGAAAAGTATCCGGCGCTGGCGCTCGAGGTCCAGAATGGCAACATCGCAGGTCTGGTCGTCGATCAGGCGGTCGGCGAGTCCCTGGTCGCCACCAGCAACGGCGCGCTCGAGGTCTCCAACTTCGCCTTCACCGCCGAGGAAGCCTCCTTCGGCAAGGCAGTTGTCGTCGCCAAGGGCAATGAGGACCTGGTCGCAGCAGTCAATGAGGTCATCGCAAAGGTCCTCGCCGATGGCAGCTATCAGGCAGCGTATGACGAAGCCGTCGAGCTCGCCGCAAGCCTCGGTCTGTAATCGCAGCCGCTCCCCTGCCCGCGCCACACTGAAAAACATAAGGCTCCGCCGCACCGCGCGGCGGAGCCTCTGCGAGGAGATCATCGATGGATTTTTTTGAAACGGTCGCCAAGGTTTTTGTGCGCTATCACGCGTTTTTTGAAGAGGGCGTCGTCAATACGCTCATCATTGCCGCCTTTTCCGTGCTGCTCGGCACGCTGTTCGGCACCATTATGGCAACGCTCCGCATGAGCCGCATCCTGCCGCTCAAGTGGATCGCTGTCGCTTACATTGAGTTCGTGCGCGGCACGCCGCTGATGGTGCAGCTCATGTTTATTTTCTACGGGCTTCCGATGGTCGGCGTCAAGATCCCGGACATCGCCTGGATCCCGAATTTTTCCCGTTTTGCCGCCGGCATCATCGCCATGAGCATGAACAGCTGCGCCTATGTCGCCGAAATCATCCGCTCCGGCATTCAGGCGGTAGACGCCGGGCAGACCGAGGCGGCGCGGAGCGTCGGCTTCAGCGCAGGCGCCGCGATGCAGCTCGTCGTGCTGCCGCAGGCCATCCGCAACATTCTCCCCGCGCTCGGCAACGAGTTCGTGACTGTCATCAAGGAATCGTCCATCGTCTCTGTCATCGGCATTGCTGATCTCATGTTCCGCACGAACGACGCCATCGCCGTATGCTATAAGAGCCTCGCGTGCCTTGCCGTCGCGGCTGTGATCTACTTCATCCTTACATTCCTCAGCGGGCGTGCCGTCGCGTTGGCAGAAAGGAAGATGGCGCATGGAAAATAAGCAGAAAATGATCGAGGTCATCGGTCTGAACAAGAGCTTTCACAAGCTCGAGGTCCTGAAGGACATCAATGTCACCTTCTACAAAAACGAGGTCGTGTCCATCATCGGTCCATCCGGCGGCGGCAAAAGCACCTTCCTGCGCTGCCTGAACCTGCTGGAGCAGCCGACCTCCGGACAGATTTTATTTGATGGGGTCGATATTCTGAAAAAGCGCGAAAAGGGACCCGATGGGAAAATGCACAAGCTGGACATCGACCGGCATCGCCAGAAAATGGGGATGGTTTTTCAGCAGTTCAATTTGTTCAATAACATGAACATCATGAAAAATGTGACCATTGCCCCCATCCGCCTCAAGCACATGGAAAAAGCCGCCGCGGAGGAAAAGGCGATGGCTCTGCTCAAGCGCGTCGGTCTGGATGACCGCGCCTCCGCCTTCCCCAGCCAGCTCTCCGGCGGGCAGAAGCAGCGGATTGCCATCGTGCGCTCGCTGATGATGGACCCGGAGGTCATGCTTTTTGACGAGCCGACCAGCGCGCTCGACCCGGAAATGATCGGCGAGGTGCTGGATGTCATGAAGGCGCTCGCCTCGGACGGAATGACCATGATCGTCGTCACACACGAAATGCGCTTTGCGCGCGAGGTCAGCACCCGAACGCTGTTTCTTGCCGACGGACGCATCGAAGA
>CAKTVN010000049.1 GCA_934623545.1 uncultured Oscillospiraceae bacterium | reverse complement strand
TGGACGAGACCTGCCGCTTGCGGCGGGGTGAGGGATATGGAGCTTGCGAGGACGAGCCGCCGGAGGCACAGTTGCGGCGTCACCGCAAAAATGGAACCTCCGGTGAATCCGGAAAAGAGTTTCGCGCCTCCGGCGCGGCCGGGCGGACAGCACCCACAAGGGGTGTGCCGCATCCGTAGCGCTCCTTCGTCGCTGACGGCTGCGCGATATTTCAAGTTTTTCAAACCGCTGGATTGGCGGAAAAGCTCCGTCGTCCGCGGTCTGGGATTTATTCAGAGGTTCCCTAATTCTTTCTCATGAAGAAAAGCCGTAAGCGGATCGGTCACTCGCTTACGGCTTCTTCATTTTTTCGCGCCGAAAAAAGTCCCGCAGCCTTTAGCCTGTCTTTAGGTTGCGGGATTAGGATACGGCTACAACAAAGAAATAAGGAGGCTGTTTTCCATGAAAAAGCTGATTGCAATTTTACTTTCGGCAGCGATGCTGCTTTCCCTCGCTGCGTGCGGCAACACTGCCGCGACCGACAGCACAGCTGACACAGATACCATGCAAACAGACACGGCACAGGATGGCGCCGCGCAGGCGGACGCTTCCGAAGTTTCCTCCGCGCTCCCGCCCGATAAGCCGAACGGCGACGCACCCGCGATGGCTGACAGCGAAACGCCGCCCGACAGCGCAAACGGGCAGCCCGGCGATCCCCCCGATGGTGCGCCCGGCGGACAGCCCGGCAGCTTCGGCGGCAGCGGCGAGGTGACGCAGGGCACAAGCGCCAACACCATCTCCGAAGATTCGACCGTGACCGGCACGAGCTATACCTCCACCGGCGACGACGAAAATGCCCTCCGTGTCGATGGCGTGACCGTCACGCTCGATGGCATCACCGTCGACAAGAGCGCGGGCGCGACCTCGAACACCGAGGACGGCGACTTCTACGGCATGAACGCCGCGCTGCTGGCGACGAACGGCGCGACGGTCACGATCAAAAACGCGACAGTCATTTCCTCCGCACAGAACGGCAACGGCGTCTTCAGCTACGGCAGCGGCACGACCGTCAACATCTCCGATTCCACTATCACGACGACCGCTGATCATTCCGGCGGCATCCAGACCACCGGTGGCGGCACAACGAACGCCGAAAACCTGACCGTCACCACCTCCGGCAATTCCTCCGCAGCCATCCGCTCCGACCGCGGCGGCGGGACCGTGAATGTGAACGGCGGCAGCTATACCTCGAACGGCTATAATTCGCCCGCTGTCTACTCGACCGCCGCGATCACGGTCCAAAACGCCAAGCTCACCGCCAACAATTCCGAGGCGCTCGTCATCGAGGGCAAGAACTCCATCGCGCTTACGAACTGCACCGTTTCCGGCAACATGAGCAGCACGAAGGGCTCGAGCTCCAGTGAAAATGTCCACACCGTGATGATCTACCAATCCATGTCCGGCGACGCGGACGTCGGCACGTCCGAGTTTTCGATGACCGGCGGCTCGCTGACCGGCAAGAACGGCGATCTGTTCTACATCACGAACACGCGCTGCATCCTGACGCTCTCCGGCGTGACGCTCCAAAATGAGGACGCGGACGGGTATCTGTTGCGCGTGGTCGGCAACTCTGCGTCCCATGGCTGGGGCACGGCTGGCAGCAACGGCGCACAGGTCGAGCTTACCGCTGACGCACAGACGCTTGAAGGAAATGTCCTCGTCGACACGATCTCGACGCTGGACCTGACGCTCAAAAACGGCAGCAGCTTCACCGGCACGATCAGCATCGTCGATAATGCCGAGGGCGGCGCAGCGGTTTCCGACAACGCGGTTGTCACGGTCGAATCCGGCTGCACGTGGACGCTCACCGGCGACTGCACGCTCACGAGCTTAACCAGCAACGGCATGATCAACTTCAACGGCTATACCATCACCCTCGCGGACGGAACGGTCCTGCGCGGATGAGACAGATAAAATGCAGAATAAACGCACGCTATGATGCCGAAGTCCCCGGAAAGCTGCTCGCTTTCCGGGGACTTTTGACATTTTTCATTTCTGTCCCGCACGTCACACGAGCATCTGCAAAATCAGGATGCTCGCGCAGCACAGCAGTGACACCGGCAGAAGCCCGAGCCCGCACCACGCGCCGGCAATGCCGATGAGCATCGCCGCGCCGCCCACGAGCGGCGAGCCGGTGACGTTCAGGATGGCGGGGAAGGTCATGACGGCGAGCGTCACATACGGCACATAATAGAGAAACGAGCGCAGGAAGATGCTGCGGATCGGCTTGCGGATCAGCGTCAGCGGCAGCACACGGATGAGATAGGTCGTGAGCGCCATCGCGAGGATGTAGATATAGGTGTTCATACGGCATCCGCCTCCTTTTGGGCTGCGTTTTCCGCATCCGGAGACTCCCGGCGCGGAAACAGCGCCGCCGCAGCGGCGGAGAGCACGATCGTCAGAAGCAGGATGCGCATCCCCTCCGAAAGCGACGGCAGCAGCTTCTCCGCGAGAAAGCTGCACACAAAGCCGGCTGCGATGCAGCCCAGCACCGTCCGGCTTTTCTTTCCCTCCGGGATGATGATCGCAAGGAACATCCCATAGAGCATGACGGAAAAGCCGCCCATCGCCCACTGCGGCAGGATGCTGCCCGCCAGCGCGCCGATGAGCGTCCCGATGCTCCAGCCGGGCAGCGCCATACACATCGCGCCGATAAAATACCAGACGTTCAGATAGCCCGGCTGCGAGATGGCGAGCCCGAACAGCTCGTCCGTCACGTCAAAGCCGATGAGCAGCCGGAAGCCCAGCGGCGTATCCGGCGAAAGCTTCTGACTGAGTGCGCAGCTCATCAGAAGATAGCGCGCATTGATGATGAGCGTCATCAAAACGATCATCCACAGTCCTGCGTCCTCGGAAATGACGGTAATACCGCCGTATTCCCCGGCGGAGGCGTTGTTGAGCAGGCTCATCAAAAAGCTCTGAAGCGCCGTCATATGCGCTGCGTGGCTGGAAATACCAATGCTGAAGCTGACCGCAAGATAGCCCAGCCCTACCGGCAGACCGTCCCGCAGTCCCTGAAAAAACTTTTGCCTGTTCATGAGGATCTCTTTTCTGTTTGAAGCTGTTTTGATTCGACGCCCGACGATTATAGCGCGTTTGTCGGAAGAAGGAAAGAGCTTTTTTCATAAAAAGCGTAGTATTTTTCTATCGTTTCCACGAAAATCCAATTTTGGCGCAACCTGTACGATTTGCCGCACGGCTGCGGCAGCATATTTTCTGCGTGCGCGGGCATCCTAACACCGCGGCAAGCCTGCGGCTCCGGCTGCAAAGCGCTTCCGCGATCACAAAAAGCCAACCGGCAAGGAGGTCAAAATCATGGACTTTAATCATTGCAAGGCGAACAAGTGCATCGAATGCAGCGTTACTTCCTGCGGCAACCACTGCACCGGCGAGAACTATTGCTCGCTCGACCGTGTCCGCATCGGTACGCACGAGTGCGACCCGAAGGTCGACCAGTGCACCGACTGCCTTTCCTTCGTCAAGAAGTAAGCGCAAAAGCCCCGCCGGTTTTAGATCCGGCGGGGCATCTCCTTGCAAAAATTATGGTTTACAAATTCCGCAGGGCACATACCCCTCGGCTTCCGCGTCGGCGCGAGAAAGCCTTGATGCGCCATCGGCGGCGCAGCGGCAGCTTTCGCGGTGGAATTTGGTTCCGGAGGCGGTGATCCAGACGGTCTCCTCGTCATTGGATGATTCCGCACTGTCCGTGGTCTCCGGCGCATCGGAGGCAGCGGCTTCATCCGTGACCGGCGCAGCTGCCTCGGTCGCTTCCTCCTCCGGCAGCGCGTCTGTCTCCTGCACCGAGGCGGCTTCCGGCGGCGTTTCGCCGCTGCGCCAGCTTGCGCCGGTGGCGTAGTCGATCTCAATGCCCGGCTGGACATTGTAGCAGTAGACGCAGAATGAAAGCGCGCCGCGATCCTCCACCGAATACGCCTCCATCAGCACGCCGGAGGCGACCAGATCGCTGCCCTCAAAGATGGGCGTGACGCGGTAGAGCACGTGGTTGTCCGTCTCGTCCACGTAGTCCTTGACCTCGTTTTCAAATGGGAGCATTCCGACGGTGTTCAGATAGCGCGTGCCGGTGATAAGATTCTTCGGGTTCGCGTTTTCGCCCGCGAGCTGATAGCCGATCAGATGGCAGCGGTTATAGAGGTAGTTCCCCTCGACCAGCCCATTATAGCGGACGGTGTGCCAGCCCGAGGGCTTGACGCTGCCGATCCTGCCGCGCGGCTCGGTCGGCATGATCTCCAGACAGACGTTCGCATAGGCGACGCCGCAGCGCCCCAGCGCGTCCAGCTCGCTGTAGGTCTCAAAGGAATCGGTCGTCCAGTCGTCCTCCGTAAAAAACGGCACGTTGCCGTTGATCTCTACATACGCCTCGCCTGTGTAGGCAGGTATCTCATCGAGTGAAATGGGCGTCTTATCCTGCGCGGCGAGCAGCGCGAAGAGCGCCGCCGCCAGCCCCAGCAGAACAGCGATCACACTGAGCACGATGCGGACCTGCCGCAGCTTGTGTGCGGTGCGTTTTCGGCTGTCGGACATGAACACGTCTCCCTTCGGTCAGGATCGGAGCGGAAGCAGACGCACTGCCGTGCTCAGCAGAACAGGCAGAACGGCAGCCCGCTTCCGCAGAACAGGCGCGAGGCGTTATACGCAAGGCACATTCCGCAGCACGCGCGGCTGGCGTCCGCGCCGGTGAAGTGCATATGGCGCTGCGTGTCGGAGTAGGCGCCTGCGCCGTGCTCGATCTGCGCCTTGATGTGCTGATACTCGGCGTTGTCCGGGTCCAGAGCGCAGGCGCGGTTGATCTGCTCATAGCCCAGAACGCGGTTGCCGAGGCTGAAATTGGCGATGGCGGCGAGATAATACCACTGCGCGCCGCGCTGATATTCCGAGACGGCATTGAGCGCGGAAAGCGCGCTGACATAGTCTCCGACGCTGATCCAGCTGCGCGCGCGGCGCAGGAGCTCATCGCCCGCGCCGGTGTCGCTGCGGCTGTCCTGCCGGTACCAGCCGGAGAACGGGTCGCCGTAGCCGGGGCGGGTCGTCGTCTGTGCGGGCGGATTTTTGATCTGGTCATACGCAGCATTGATGCGGTTCATCATCTCCGCCGCGTGCGGGTCGCCCGGATTCATATCCGGGTGGTATTTTTTCGCAAGCTGCCGGTAGGCGCGCTTGACCTCTTCATCCGACGCGCCGGGCTGAAGCCCGAGCACGCGGTAGGGATCATCGATCATGTGGGGTTCTCCTTTTCGGCAGGTGCAAGCAGCCGGTCGTATTTCTGCCAGACGCCGCTGTATAAAATGTTGCGGAGCAGTCCGGCGTCCTGCACCAGCGGCAGCCGCTCAAATTCCGCTGCGGCGTCGGCGGCAAGCAGCGTCAGATGTCCGCGAAAATGCTCCGGCGGACAGTCGCCGAACGACAGGAGCGGATTGAAGCGCCCCTTTTTCCGGTCGCCGTCCAGATCGCACACGGCGTCGAGCACATAGACGAGCCTTCCGAGCGCCGCGCCGAAGCGCCGCAGCGCGGGCGACCAGTGGTCGTCCGCCTCATAGACGAACAGCTCCGCCATCAGCGCGCCGAAAGCGTCTGCCAGCGCGTCGACACCGGCGTTTTCGCGCTCGAGCGCGGAGATCGTGCGCAGCTGCCGCGTCATCGCCTCGCACTGGCGCGGATAGCGCGCGGCGGCTTTTTTCGCAGCGGGACGCAGGAGCGCGGACTGAAGAAGCCGAATGAGATTCCGGTCGTCCTGCCAGTCGTCGAGGCAGTTGTAATATGCCAGCGCAGCGTTCATGTACGCGCCGTAGCGCGTCAGCTCGTTCTGCCACCAGTCATGTGCGCGGATGGGATGCGCGATACAGCGCGCGCAGCCGGAGCGCTCCTCCGGCTCGTAGAGCGAGGACAATAGAAGAATTAAAAACGTAATATCGTAGGTCAGGCAGAGCCTGCACGCCCCGCCGCAGCGCTCCTTCAGCGCGCGGCACAGCCCGCAGTAGCAGCCCCGGTAGCGCACAAACTGCGCCGTATCCATATGCCCCGGGTCGGCGGCAACATATCCGAACATGGCGCTCAGCCCTGCGGCTCGGTCGGCGGCTCGGACGTATCGCCAGCCGTGCTTTCGGCGGGCGGCGCGCCGTCCGGGAGCGCGTCCTGCGCATCCGTCTGCTTTTTGCCCCATGCGTGCGCCAGCAGCTGATTGAGATACGCGCCGTAAAACAAAATCGACAGGCAGATGTAAAGCCAGAGCATGGTCAGCAGAATGGTGCTCAGACCGCCGTAGAGCGAGGAATAATGCCCGAGGTTGTTGACATAGTAGGAGAAGCACTCGGAAAAGACGAGCCACGCCGCCGCGGCAGCCAGCGCGCCCGGCAGGACATGGAGGAAGCGCTCGCGCCTGTTCGGCAGGAAGAGGTAGAGCGCGGAAAAATAGACGGTCAAAAGCACCAGCGAGTACAGGTGCATATGCCGCAGCAGCTCAGACAGCGGGTGATAGATCCACAGATCGTGCAGCTCAAAGAACGTCAGGATCTTCTTCCCAAACACGTTCAGCAGCAGTGTTAAAATGAGCGCGACCAGCGTCAGCAGCGTATAGAGCATACACAGGAGCCTCCGCCGGAGCCACGGACGCGTTTCCTCCGTACCGGCAACATTGTTCAGCCCGTACAGGACGCTGTGCAGCCCGCTGGAGGCGGACCAGAGCGTCGCGATGATGCTGAACGAGAGCACCGCGAACGAGCGCCCGGCGTACAGATCGTTCGTCAGATAGTCAAAAAAGGGCCAGAGCGTCTCCGGCACGATCATTTCGATCAGCGCCAGCAGATCGTCCTGCGTGACCGGGATATACTGCAGGATCGTCAGCAGCAAAATCGCCAGCGGAAACAGCGACAGGATCAGAAAGAACGACGCGTTTCCCGCGCAGATCGGTATCTGGAGCCGCGGCACGTCTGTCACGAGCTTTTCCACCGGTTTCGGCAGCTTCATGGAACACCTCAGAAAAGAAAGATATCCGGCAGATCGCTCTGCCGGAGCGGCGCGCTGTCATGCGCAATTTAATCACAGTATACCATATTTGTGGCAGGAATCAAGGGGAAACACCGCGGCAAAATGGCGCGGGGCGCTTTTCTCCGGATGCACCGGAGGTTCCGTTTTTGCGGCGACACCGCAACTGTACCTCCGGCGGCATACTTTCCGTATGCATTTCGTAGGGGCGGACGCCTCTGTCCGCCCGACCGCGCCAAAGGCGCGGAGCACTTCTGCGATTGCACCGCAGTGCCGTTATCATTGCGCGACCGCAACTGTCGCTCCGCGGGCATACTTTTTTCTGTCTTGCCAGAAAAAAGTATGCAAAAAAGAGGCGCTAGACGCGGAAATAGCGCTTGCGCGCAGAAAAACAAGTCGTTCCGTTGTGCGTTTTTTCGTTTCTCTGTCCGTAGTCCGAACGCCCTGACGGGCGACCGTAGAATCGGGCTTCCGCATCGCACGATGAATGATACGGGTCGCTCCGTTTGCGCCCGTTGAATATTTGACGTATGAAATTCGGGACGTTTCCGACCTTGCGTAGGGGCGGACGACTTTGCGCAGCCGTCAGCGCCGTCAGGTGCACTACGGATGTGGCACACCCCTTGCGGGTGCTGTCTGCCCGCCGCTCCGCAGGCGCGGGATGCTTCTGCCTGTTTGTACAGACTCGTAGGGGCGGACGCCTCTGTCCGCCCGACCGCGCCAAAGGCGCGGGATGCCTCCGGCGGCACCATCTTTTCTCTCGCAAGAGAAAAGATGGTGGAGAAAAGAGTGCCAGGGGAGCGAAATAGCGCTTGCGCGCAGAAAAACAAGTCGTTCCGTTGTGCGTTTTTTGTTTCTCTGTCCGTAGTCCGAACGCCCTTCGGGCGACCGTAGAATCGGGTTTCCTAACCGCACGGCAAATTTTACGAGTCGTCACGTTAGCGCCCGTTGAATATTTGACGTATGAAATTCGGGATGTTTCTGCCCCTACGTGCGCGAAAAGCCTCCGCGCATCCTCCGGATGCGATCCCTCCGCGCCTTTGGCGCGGTTTATGCCCTGCCGGGCGGAAAGAGGTGTCACCCCTTCGGAGTGACGAACAGCCCCCCGCGCCGCAGCGCGGGGCTCATTTCATTCACGGGTGCGAAACGCTTCGCGAAGCGCCGGGTAGAGCATAGCATAGCGCTTTTTCGTCAGCTGATACAGCCGCTCCGCGTCGGCGTCCGGCTCGACACACCCGCTGAGCTGGATGTGCCGCGCGGCGTCCGGCAGGTCCTTGAACAGTCCGATGCCGACCCCGGCGGCAGCCGCCGCGCCGAGTGAGGTCGCGCTGTCGGGGAAGGTGCTGACCTCCAGCAGCGCAACGCCGCACACATCGGCGATGATCTGCTTCCACAGGTGCGATTTCGCGCCGCTGCCAATGATGCGCAGCGCGGGCACCTGCTCGCGCTCGCGGAAAACGTCCAAAATCTGGCTCAACGCACAGCTGACGCCCTCCAGCACGGCGCGCGTAAAGTGCTCGCGCCGGTGCGTGCTGTTCATGCCGAAGAAGACGCCCTGCGCCTGCGCGTCGAACACAGGCGAGCGCTCTCCATCGAGATACGGCAGATAGACCAGTCCGCCGCTGCCGGGTGCGACCTGCTCTGCCAGCGCGTCAAACGAGCGCGGCGACGCGATGTCGAAAAGCGACTGCGCCCATGCGACGGAATTGCCCGCACACTGCATCATGCCGAACACATTGCAGCCGTTTCCGTCGAGCGTGTAGATATGAAACACACGGTTTTTGGCGTCGAGGAACGGGTGCTCCATCGGTCCCGCGATCCATGCGGTCGGTCCGAGATTCAGATAGAAGCTCCCCGGCGCAGCGGCGCCCGCGCCGATGTTTGCGCACGCGCTGTCCCCTCCGCCGACCGAGACCGGGATCCCCGCGCGCAGCCCGAGATGGCACGCCGCCTCCTCCGTGAGACGCCCCGCGATCTCGCAGCCGGTGTGCAGCTGCGGGAATTTCGCGAGATCGAGCCCCACGTTTTCAAACAGCCCTCGGTCATATTCGCGCGTGCCGAGGTTCATGAGCATCCCGTGCGAGGCGTCGGAGAGGTCGGTCGAGTCCATGTTGCCGCAGAGGCGGTAGACCAGATAGTCCTTCACCTGCAAAAAGCGCTCCGTTTTGGAATAAACTTCAGGCTCATGCTCCTTGAGCCAGAGCGTCTTGCAGAGCGTCGTCGACGGGCTGAGGACGTTTCCAGTGATATTATAGAAGTATGTGCGCCCAAATTCCGCGCGGAGGCGGTTGGAAAGCTCCAGCGCGCGCGTATCACCGTAGATCATCGCCGGGCGCAGCGCCTGCCCGTCGCGGTCCATCGGAAGGCAGCCGAGCATATGCCCGGAAATTCCGACTGCCTGGACCTGCTTGACATATTCCGGCGCAAGCTCGCGCAGCATCAGCATCGCGCGCACGGCGCTCATCCACCAGTCGGCGGCGTCCTGCTCGCAGCCGCCGTCCGGGAAGCGATGGGTGGGGTAGGTGGTCGTTACGTTGCGTAAAATATTGAGATTCTCATCTACGAGCGATGCTTTCAGCCCGCTCACGCCGATATCAAATGCCAGTATGATGGTATGCATCCAATCACCTCAAAATCAGTATACCAAACCGGCGGACGGATTTCCAGAACTTCCTGCGGATTCTGAAAAATTGTCTCGCGCCCGGAAGGCGTGACACGCCTTTTGCCCGGAGGGCATAATACCGCACCGGAGGCGCAGAGTTCGCGCACGGAGTGTGCGGGAGGCGTTTCAGCCCCTTTTTCTTTGCGCGGCAAAGAAAAAGCCGCTGGCGGTAAAAAGAAAACGGCAAAGGGGGAGTTT
>CAKTVN010000048.1 GCA_934623545.1 uncultured Oscillospiraceae bacterium | reverse complement strand
TTCTTTCTCATACGAGAAAGAAAGCGGGGTTGAAACGTTCCCCGCGCACTCCGTGCGCGGATAAGGTGTCACCCTTCGGGTGACAAGCCCCGCATCCTCCGGATGCGGTTAAGCTCCGCGCCTGCGGCGCAGCATTGTGTCCTCCGGACACAAATAAGGATGTCACCCCTCCGGGGTGACAAAATGCCGCTTCCGCGGCATAAAAAACGCCGCCCTTGCGGGCGGCGATCTCTTTTATACCGTTTTCTTCTTGGAAAGCTTCTTCTGGAGCCAATCCTTGCCGTCGACAAAGCGCGCGACAATGAAGGACACCACGTAGTCTCCCGCGGAGTTGACCATCGTTGCGGGCGGGTCGACCAGATTGCCGAGTGCCAGCGCAATGGGGAACGCGACCGCGAGATGGTCTGGGAAGAAGATCGAACACAGCACGAGCTCGCCCGTGCCGCCGCCGCCCGGAATGCCGGACATGGCGACCGAGGAGAACACCGCGACCACGATCGCGAGGATCGCTCTTCCGGTCGTGAAGTCCTGCCCGAACATTCCGAACAGGAACGCGACCTTGATGATCGCAGACATCGCCGAACCGTCCATGTGCATCGTCGCGCCCAGCGGGACGACGATGTTCGACACGTCCTTCGGAATACCGGTCTCCTCTGCGACCTCCATGTTGGTCGGGATCGTCGCGACCGACGAGCAGGTGCCGAACGACATCGCCGCCGGACGGAACAGCTTCGAGAACATCAGCTTCGCCGCGCCCTTGCCACCGCCGAAGCGCGCGTAGATCGGGAAGGAGATGAACATATAGACAAAGCTCAGGATGTAGTAGATCGCGAGCGTCCGGCCGTAGTCTCCGATGAGGTCCGATCCGTGATAGGCGATCAGATACGCAAAGAAGCCGAAGAAGCCGATGGGCGCGTAATAGGTGATGATCTTGAAGGTCTTCATGATGCAGTTCGTGACGTCCTCAAGCAGCTTCGCAGTCTTGGTCTCCGAGCCGCCCGCCATCTGCACGCCGAAGCCGAACAGGACCGCCGCCACGATCAGCGGCAGAATTGCCTTGCGGCTCCACAGCTCGGTAAAGTCCGGCTTTGTGAAGAAGTTGACGATCATATCCGCGACGCCGAGCGTCCCACCGACCTCGCCCTCGATCATTGCGTACTCGCCCGTGACCGGCGGGATGAGCAGCACCGTCACATACATGATGACGGCGGCGATCGCGGCAGTCACAAGGAACGTCGCAATGGTCACGCCCATGATCTTACCGGCGCGCTTCGCGCTCTGCATATTGGCGATCGCCGAGGAGATCGAGCAGAACACCGTCGGCACCGCGATGCAGAACATCAGATTCAGGAACACCGTCCCGAGCGGCTCGAGCACCGTCGCGCCCTTGACCACGACCTCACCCTCCGCGTCCTTGACCGCGGGCCAGATCGCGCCCACGATGCAGCCGGCGACAATGCCGGTCAGCATCAGGATCAGAAAACCGTAGTTCTTCCAGAAGCTTCCTTTTTTCATGCATTTCCCTCCAAACAAAATGATGCCAGTTCTTCGTCGAGGATCTCGCCCTCGCAGACCAGATTCGTCGGTCCGGTCAGCCAGAGATCGTGGATCAGGCTCCCGTCGCGGTCCACATCGACCGTGAGCAGCCCGCCTCTCGTATGTACGCGGACATTGTGTCCGCTGCAAAGCCCCTTGAGCGTCAGTACCACCGCGAGCGACCCCGCGCCCGTGCCGCAGGCGTAGGTAAAGCCCTCTACGCCCCGCTCCCACGTCCGTGTATGGACTGTATCCGGTCCTGTCAGCTCGTAAAAATTGACGTTGGCGCCGCGCGGGAAATTCGGGTGGCGGCGCAGCGCGCTTCCAAGCGCGAACAGCTCCCGCTCCTCCGCCATCTCCAGTCCCGGATAGGGCACGACCGCGTGCGGCAGCCCGGGCTTTCCAAGCTCCACATATGCGCAATCCCAGACTCTTCCGCCTACCTCCGCCGGATCGTCCAGCCGGATGACCGACGGGTCCGGAAGCCGGATGCGGTAATTGCGCCGGTCGATGCGCGTCCCGGTGACAAGTCCGGCGGTCGTCTCCACGCGCTGCGTTTCGCCCGCCAGTCCGTGCTCAAAGCCGTACCGGCAGATGCAGCGCGCGCCGTTTCCGCACATTTCGCCTATCGAGCCGTCGGAGTTGTAAAAGCGCATGGCGTAGTCGCCCGCGCCCGACGCCCGGTCGACTGCCATCAGACCGTCTGCGCCGATGGACAAATGCCGGTCGCAGAGGATGCGCGCCAGCGCCGGCAGCCGCTCCGCCGGGAGCTTCTCCACCAGATTGTTGAGAATGATGAAGTCATTCCCCGCGCCGTTCATCTTCGTAAAATACATGGGCTGCCTCCGCTTTTCCCGAACGCTCCGGCTGCGGCTGCTTTGCGCTTCGTCAGCCAGGTCCAGACCCTTCCTTCGTTTCCTGTTTTATTATACTGCGCACAGCCGCGCTGTAAATGTCATTTCATGCTTGAAACCTCGCAAAAAGTGCTGTTCGCGGGTCAAAATAAATTTTGACCCGCTCTCAAACGGAAAACGCTTCGCTGGTTTTCCGTTTGAATAAGATTTACACTTTATTTGCACCTGCGGATGCGAGCTCTGTGAGGACTCGAATTCGCGCAGCGCGTGCAAAGGCTCCTGTCAGAGCCTCTGACAGGAGCCTTTGTCATTTTCTATTTCTTCCGGCGCGTCAGAGCAGGCGCTTTTCGAAGTTTCCGCTGATGCGGACGTTTTCGTCCGCGATCACGAACGCAGCCGGGTCGATGGTGTGTACCAGCTCAAGGAACATATTGTACTCATACTTGTTGATGCAGGTGATGAGCACGTGCGTGCCCTCGTGCGTGAACGCACCGATGCCGCCCCATTCCGTCACGCCGCGTCCGGTCCGGCTGAGAATTTCCCGGTCGATGCCGTCCATCTTTGTGAAGATCATGAGCCGGACATTGATGTTCTGATAGTGCGTCTTATCCAGCGCGAACGAGAAAAACAGCATGAAGATCAGCGAGTACACGAACGTCTCCAAGTCAAAATAGAGCAGCAAAAAGCAGTACAGCACCACATTCAGCCCCATCGAGAGCTTTCCGACGCTCATGCCGCGGAATCTCCGCGCCGCCCACACGCCGAGGATGTCCGTCCCGCCGCCGCAGCCGCCGAGGATCAGGATCACGCCGATGCCCGCGCCCGAGATCAAGCCTCCCAGCACGACAGAGACCAGCTCCTCCTCCAAAAGCGGCACCGCCGGGACCGGCAGAAGGCTCATGAACAAGCTGATCGAGCCGGAGCCCAGCAGCGTCCGGAAGAAAAAGCTTTTCCCCAGATCCTTCCATGCCAGATACAGCAGTGGCAGATTCAAGACCCAGTACACAAGACCTGACACGTTGAAGCCGCTTCCAAGCAGCTTTCCCAGCGGGATCGACAGCAGCTGCGCCAAGCCCGGCACGCCGCCGCTGAACAGATGATACGGCACGACGAACTGATTCAGCCCGAGCGCGTAGAGGAAGCCTCCAAGCAGGATGCCCGGCAGGCGGGTGTATTTCTGATAGCGCATGGCTCTCTCCTTCCGTCCGCGGTCCGAAGAACGGCGGACGCCTTTTTCCGCGTCCGTCTGGTCGGGCGGACGCGTGTCAACCGCGAATCGCCTCGCCGGATTCGCGGTTGAAAACGGATTTCTATTTGATCCCGCCGCGCGCGGCAAGCTTTTGCATTATAGCACGCCGAGCCCCTTCGCAACAAGGGTGATAAAATCCTGCACGTTCGTGACGATGGTGGTTGCGCTGAGGCTCCCGCGGTCGAGCAGCTTGTTGACCACGAACTCGTCCGCGTCGACACAGTACAGATACACCGGACGCACCGTTCCATCCGGGAGCACCCGGAACGACGGCGTCATATTGCCGGTCGCGATGGTGTGCAGCATCGTCGCAAGGCAGATGACCGTCGTCGATTTTCTGACCAGCGCGCGCATCTCGCTCTGCCCGCGATAGGCGTCGCCGATGACCTCGGGCAGCGGACCGTCGTCGCGGATGGAGCCGGTCAGAACAAGCGGGACATGGTTTTTGACCACGCTGTATATAATGCCGTTGTCAATGCCGTGATCCTCGATGAACTGCGGGATGGAGCCGCTGCGGCGCACCTTGTTGATCACGTCGAGGTGATTATAATGCCCGTTCGGCTGCGATTGCTGGGTGTAGATGTCCTGCCCCAGCGCCGTGTGCAGCAGCGCGCCCTCGAGATCATGCGTGGCAAGGGCGTTGCCCGCCATCAATCCGTGCGCGTAGCCATTTTCGATCAGCGCCTGCATCGCGCGCCGCGCGTCCTCGTCAAAGGCGAACGCCGGTCCCATGACCCACAGAATATTGCCGTGCTCACGTTCGTGGCGCAGAAGCTCGATCAGCCGGTCATAGTCCTTCGCATAGGAAGTCTCGCGGCTGCGTCCCTGCCGGAACACAAACTGGTCCTCCAACTCCGTGCCCGGCTCCTCAAAGCCGTGGCAGTGCATATAGATGCCCTCCTCGCCGTTTTCCGTCCGCCCGAGAATGACGCGGTCTGCCTTGCGGAGATTGCGGTTTTCCACGACGTCCAGCCGTCCGTCCGGGCGCAGCACAACGCTGGAGTCCATCCGGCTCTCCTCCGCGAGGCGCCATGCGCCGTCAATTTTGAAATACTCCGGATACATGGATGTGCTGTGATAGCCCTCGGGCGCGACGCCGTCGCGCTCCGCCTCCGCCCAGCGGGCGTCCGGCGCACGCAGGAAGCGCTCCTGCGTAAAATCCGGCGCGTGATATTTCGGAAATTCAAATGCCATATGCTTTTCTCCTTATTTCAGCGTCGCATAGATGACCGCCTTGATGGTGTGCATCCGGTTCTCCGCTTCGTCAAAGACGACCGACTGCGGGGAGCTGAACACCTCGTCTGAGACCTCCATCTCGGTAATGCCGAACTTGTCGGCGATCTCTCTGCCGATGGTGGTATTTGTGTCGTGGAACGACGGCAGGCAGTGCATGAAGAGCGCGTCCGGCTTGGCAAGCGCCATCTTTTCGGCGTTGACCTGATACGGCGTCAGGAGCTTGATGCGTTCTGCCCAGACCGAATCCGGCTCGCCCATCGAGACCCAGATATCCGTATACAGCACATCCGCGTCCCGCGCGCCCTCTTCCACGCTCTCGGTCAGCGTCACCGAGCCGCCGCTTTGCGCCGCAAGCGCCTTGCAGGTCTCGACCAGCTCCTGCGCCGGAAAGAGCTCCTTCGGCGCGCAGGCGGTGAAATGCAGCCCCATCTTTGCACACGCGACCATGAGGGAATTGCCCATGTTGTTGCGCGCGTCGCCGAAATACGTAAAGCGCAGCCCCTTGAGCGTCCCCTTCTTTTCCTCGATGGTCAGAAGGTCCGCCAGCATCTGCGTCGGGTGGAACTCGTCGGTCAGACCGTTCCAGACGGGCACGCCCGCGTTTTCCGCCAGCTCCTCCACGATCTTCTGGCTGAAGCCGCGGTACTCAATGCCATCGTACATCCGCCCGAGGACCTTTGCCGTGTCGGCAATGGACTCCTTCTTTCCCATCTGGCTGCTGCCGGGGTCGAGATACGTCACGCCCATGCCGAGGTCCATCCCGGCGACCTCAAACGAGCAGCGGGTGCGGGTCGACGTTTTTTCAAACAGCAGGACGATGTTCTTGCCCTCCAGATAGCGGTGCGGCGTACCGGCACGCTTGAGGTCCTTGAAATTTTTCGCGAGGTCCAGCAAGTACCGGATCTCAGCGGGCGTGTAATCGAGCAGCTTCAGAAAGTGTCTTCCGCGGATGTTGACAGACATAAAGATCTCTCCTTCATAAGTTATATAAGTGCCAGGGCGCGTCGGCGGCTGGTTTTATACTTTTAGTATAGCAAAGTCCGCGCGGGAAATACGGACACCGAAGGGGCTGTATTGAGTATGAAATCGCAAGATTCCGGGCGCCCGCACGCGCGGAAGCGCCTTAGACGGACACGTGGAGTGTCCCAAAATGGCGGCAATAAATACAAGCTTTTTTGAAAATTTGTCCCATTTTGAAAAATACAAATGGAAATCCGCCATGGTCTATGGTAAAATGCAGATAGAAACCGCCCAGTTACCGCACATCTGTGGAGGAGATCATGGAACAGCCCATCATCATGCAGTCGTTTTCCCGCTCGCAGCTGGATCGCAGCCGTATCTGCACCTTCGATCAGGAGACTGCCGCCTGCCCGACCCAGCCGCTCATTCATCAGGATGCGCGCTTTCTGCTGATACGCAGCGGATGCGGCGAGCTGCGCATTCAGGGCGCGCGGTATGCGCTCGCGCCGGACCGGATGATCGCCATCCTGCCGTGGCAGGTCAGTGAGATCACGCGCGTGGACGAGCCGCTGCAATATTACCTCATTGCCTATCACTACGACACGATCTCGGCGGCGATGCACCTGTTTCTCGACGCGCAGGGGCATCCGCCCGCGCTCCAGAGCCGGATCGAGCAGTCGCCTGCCGTCACGCTGCGCGGTCTCGCGCTGCGCGACGCGCAGTATCTGACCGAGCGCCTGCGCGCGGAGCTCGGCGTGGAATCGGTCCTGAACGCGCAGGCACCGCAGCCCTTTTCCAGCGTCCAGACCGTCAGTCTGCTGACGCAGCTGCTGGTGCTGTTTCTGCGCGAGCAGTCCTCCGGTGAAGCGCCCACCGGCGAGGCGGACTACCGTGAGCTTCTGCGGTATATCTATCTGCACTGCAACAGCCGTCTGACACTTCAGGACCTCGCCGGGCAGTTTTATTGCAGCCGCTCCACCATCAGCGCCCACATCAGCGCCATGACAGGGATGTCCTTTTCCGACCTTCTCAATGAGATGCGCATCGGAAAAACGGCGAACTATCTGCTCTACACCGATATGACGCTGAAGGAGATGGCGGAGGTCCTGGGCTATGTGGATGAATCGCACATCTCGAAGGTCTTTGCCGCACGCCTCGGCACGAAGATCAGCGAATACCGCAAAACCTATCAGCGCGTCGAAAATATCTGCCGGATCGAGCAGAGCCGCATGGGCTATTCCCTTGTGAATTATATTTACCGCAATTACGCCTCCGAGCTCACGGCAAAATCCGTTGCGCAGGTCTTCGGCATCAGCGTGACCCGCCTCAATCAGCTGCTTTTATATCAGGTCGAACAGAATTTTGAAGATCTTCTCAGCTGTGTCCGCGTCAACCGCGCCTGTGAGCTGCTCCTGACCACGCGCAAAACCGTTCTGGAGATCGCGCTCGAGGTCGGCTTTCACACCTCCAAGACCCTCACGCGCAGCTTTCTGCGCCACCGCCAGACCACGCCCAGCGCGTTTCGCGCCGCGCGGGCGTGCCCGCGTCCGGAGGACACAGCTCTTGCCGCCCCGGAGGGGTGATGCCTCTTTTGCGCCCCCCTCGGGCGCAAAAGAGATACGCCCCTCCGGGGTGAGAAAAATGCTGCCGATGGGCGGCGAATTTTTTTATTGGGAGAATTATTGACAAACGATAATTCTCGTGATAGACTGCAAGTGAAATTATTGAAAAACAATAATTCAGGAGGGCAGGGACATGACGAAAAAGAGGTGGGCGATGGTATTTGCCGCCGAGGCGCTCTTGTGCGCGGCACTGACGGTGCTGCTGCGTGGGACGGCGCTGTTTGACGCCGGGATACTGGCGTTTCCGTTTGCGCAGCTCGGCGCGGGGCTGCGGGCGCTGTCGCTGATGGGCGGCGGGTGGAACGTGCTTGCGATCGCGCTCTATCTGCTGCTGGTGGCTGGCGCGGTCGGTGCGGCGGTCTGGGCGTATTTCAAGCTGTTTTCAAAGCACGAGGAGGACTGGCTGCTGTTTATCATCTGCGTGACGTTCGGCGTGACGCTCTATGCGATGGTCAATCCGCAGCTGCTCGCGCGGAAATTTTTCGCGGGGCGGGAGCTTGGTCCGGCAATGCTGGGCGGACTGTTTTACACGGAGCTGATCGTCTATATGCTGCTGCGGCTGCTGCGCGCGGCGGGCGAGGCGGACACAAGGGCGCTGCGGCGGTATGTGCGGTGGGTGCTCGCGGCGATCGCGGCGGTCTTCGTCTACAGTGCGTTCGCGGGTGCGCTTCAGGGGTGCCTTCAGGAGCTGGAGGAGATCAGCGCGTCGAATCCGACGGTCGAGGAATTTCCGCAGATGGCGGTCGGCGTGGCTGCGCCGTCGCTGCTGTGGACGCAGGGGATCATCGTGGCGCGGTATCTGCTGAGCGCGGTGTCGGATGTGCTGGGCGTATGGGTCATTTTGGAGGCACTGGCGCTTCTGGCGGCGCAGGACGTGGGAGATGCCGCGCTCGCGTCGCAGTGTGCGGAGGCGATCGCGAAAAGAAGCACGTTTGCGCTGCGGGTGACGCTCTGGTCGGGCGTGGTCGTCAACCTCTATCAGGTGGCGCTTGCGCGGCGGCTGCGGAGCATCGCGCTGAATGTGACGCTGCCGCTCGGCGCGGTGGCGGTCTGCCTCGGGGCGCTGCTGCTGGCGCGGCTGATGCAGGAGAACCGGAAGCTGCGTGAAGACAACGACCTGTTCATATAGGTGACCCTATGGCGATCAGAGTACATTTGGACGACGTGCTGCGCGCGCGGGGGATGACCTCAAAGGAGCTTTGCGCAAAGGTCGGTATCACGGAGGCAAATCTCTCCATTCTGCGCAGCGGAAAGGCGAAGGGCGTGCGCTTCGGGACGATCAACCGCATCTGCTATTATCTTGAGTGCGATGTGGGCGATATTTTGAAATTTGACGGACAGCTGGAGGGCGTGGACGATGAGTAAAAAGGTGCTTCTGGCGCTGCTTTTGGCGGCGGCGCTGCTGCTCGCGGGGTGCAGCCTCGCGCTCCCGGAGGATGGGGACACGGTGGAGGATGGAGATCCTATGGTCGGCGTGCTCGTGACGCGGCAGTCGCTCGACCTGTTTGACATGGACGCATATCTGCGGGAAAACGGGTCGAAGCTTTTGAATGGCGGAACGGTCAGCAGCGCTGACGCGGAAAAATATGCACAGACACTGTTCGCGGCGTGGGACGAGGAAAAGCGGAGCTACGGCTTTGCGGGCGTCGACGGCTACATCTGGCTCTGCACGGAGGAAAGCAATGCGGCGGGCGACTACACGAAGATGCAGTCGGACGGCGTGTTCTGCGACGGCAGCAGCGCGGTCAATGTCACAGATGAAGGGGAAAGCTATACCTTCAGCGCGACGCTCTACGCCGTGAAGAAGAATGCGGACGCGACGGTCGGGATGTTCGTCAATCCGCTGTACCAGACGGCGGACGGGCGCGTCTATGCGCGCGCTGGGCAGGGCATCTTCGCCTCCGGAAACGAGGGCGCGTATCCGGCGATGACGCAGACGCTCCATCAGGAGCTGGCACAGAGCGGCAAGGATGGGAAAACGAGCCGGAAGTTTGAATGCACCGTCAAAATGCAGCTGACGGCGGAGCCGGAAAAGGTGACACTGTTCTGGATGGACACGGAGCAAGGCGTTCTGCGGCAGGAGACGTATCTGCCCGGGACGCTCCCGGAGACGCTGGATGCGAAGGAGGCGCAGTTCCTGCTCTGTGTGGAGACGGCGGTGGACGGCACGCAGACGCGGAAGCTCTACGGTCCGGAAAACGAGACGCTGACGCTGGAGACCTTCCTCCCGGCGGAGGACGGGCTGCTGGAGAAGCAGTATACGGAGCTGGTGTGGGAATAAGGCGGGCGTAGCCCGCCGTCCATTCCGCGTCTGAAGGACGCGGGGCTTTTGTGCCCGAAGGGCACATAGCCGCGCCGGAGGCGCGGAACACTTCTGCCTGTTTGCGCAGACTTGTAGGGGCGGGCGACTTTGCGCAGCCGTCAGCGCCGTCAGGCGCGCTACGGATGCGGCACACCCCTTGCGGGTGTCGCC
>CAKTVN010000047.1 GCA_934623545.1 uncultured Oscillospiraceae bacterium | reverse complement strand
GTAAAAGCGCGGGATGAGCTGACACAGCGTCGATTTGCCGCCGCCGGACGGACCGACGACCGCGACCGTCTCCCCGGGCGCGACGTGCAGCGTCACATCGTGCAGCACCGCAAGGTCCGCGTCATAGGCGAACGACACGTGCTCCACATCGATCGCACCCTTTACGTCTCGCAGTTCCTGCGCATCCGGGCTGTCCTTGAGCACCGGCTCGGTGCGCATGATCTCCAGAAAGCGCGAGAAGCCCGCCGTGCCGTTGGCAAACAGCTCTGAAAAGTTGGCGAGCCGCCGGATGGGGTTTACGAACGAGGTGATATACAGGCTGAAGGTGATCAGATCGACGTAGTTCATATCGCCCTTCATGATGAGCACGCCGCCGACCGCGACCACCGCCACCGAAAGCATCGACACAAAGAACTCCATCAGGGCATTGAAGAGCCCCATCTCCTTATGGAATCGCTTTTTAGAGGTCTTGTACATATTGTTCGAGCGGCGGAACTTTTCCTCCTCAACATTCTCGCTGGCGAACGCCTTCGCCGTGCGCATCCCGGAGAGGCTGGACTCGATATCGGCGTTGATCGCGCCGGTCTTCTGTTTGACGAAGCGTGACGCTTCACTCATGGCGCGGCGGCGGCTCATGACCACCGCCAGAAAGACCGGCACCATAACGCACACCACCAGCGCGAGCCGCCACTCGATGGTAAACATGATCGCGAGCGCGCCGATGATCGTCACCGCCGAAATAAACAGGTCCTCCGGACCGTGGTGCGCAAGCTCCGTGATCTCAAACAGGTCGGAGGTCAGGCGGCTCATCAGCTGCCCGGTCCGGTTGCGGTCGTAGAAATCGAAGCTCAGCTCCTGCATATGCGTAAAGAGCGCGTCGCGGATGTCCGCCTCAACGCGGATGCCGAACGTGTGGCCCCAGTAGCCGATGATGAAATACAGGAACGAGCGCAGGATGTACGCCAGCACCACGATCCCCATCACGATGAAAAACGTCTTGTACGCCTGCTGCGGCAGCAGCGTTTTCATCGCAGTGCGCGAGATGATGGGATAGCACAGATCGATCATCGCAACGACCAGCGCACAGGCGAGGTCCGTCGCAAACAGCCCGAGATGCGGCTTGAAGAAGGAAAGGAAAATCGCAAAGCCGCTCTTTTTCTGATACTCTTTCGTTGTCATTGAAATTCTCCTGTTGTCTTGGGCAGACCGCACAATTTCGTCTTCGCGCTTCGCCGGATCTGCTTGCCGAATTGTGCGGTGTTACCCTTGAAAATTCTCTGTCTGATCTTTTCCCCGGCGCTTGCGTTTTTCGCCGGAGGCGTTTATGATGATACAAAACCGCGCCGTGCGCAGTCAGGAGCCAGCCTATGCCGGAAATTCTATTTGCAGACGAAGCCATCGCCGTATGCCTCAAGCCATCCGGCGTACTCTCACAGGGAGACGGAGAAGCCGCCCTCCCCGCGCTGCTGCGCGCGCAGCTCGGCGGGGAGATCTACCCCGTACACCGGCTCGATCAGCCGGTCGGCGGCGTCATGGTCTTTGCGCGCACGCGCGAAGCCGCGGCGAAGCTCTCCGCCGCCATGCAGACCGAAGCCTTCTCCAAGCGCTATCTCGCCGTGCTGGACAGCGCGCCGGAGCAGCCGGAGGGCACGCTGCGCGACCTTCTCTTCTTTGACCGCAGCCGAAACAAAAGCTTCGTCGTCCGGCGAAAGCGTGCCGGGGTCAAGGAAGCGCTGCTGTCCTATCGCACGCTGGGCGCCGTCGAGGGGCTGACGCTCGTCTCCGTCCGGCTCCACACCGGAAGGACGCATCAAATTCGCGTACAGTTCGCCTCGCGCGGAATGCCGCTGCTCGGCGATGGGAAATACGGCAGCCGCTCCAACCGCTGCGCGGTCGCGCTCTGGTCGGCGGCGCTGTGCTTTCCGCACCCGACGACCGGCGAAGCGCTGAGCTTTACGGCGCAGCCGCCGCAGGTCTATCCGTGGTCGCTGTTTTCCCCCGCAGAGGACTCTGAATAAAAGATCAGCGAATACCACGTCACGTAGTTTCCGTTTACAAAATCCAGCCCGAATTTCTCCGCAAGCTCCGTTACCAAAATTCCGTGGCTCTCGACGCACGGGCACATCCGCTCCGGATGGCGGCAGGGCGCGTCGGGCCATGCGCATTTTTCGCAGATCGCGCACGCCTCGGTGGAAAGCGCATAGACCTCCCCGCCGGTCTGCGCGCGCACCAGCTCCGTGACCTGATGCGTTACCGCCTCATGCGGCGCACGGGTCGCCAGCGTCTCGTCGATGTTCGCGATGTCCGACACCTCCGTGATGGTGGAGATCACCAGCATGGAGGAAAATTTCAGGCATTTTTCGCGGCACGCCTCCACCGTCCCGACCGCGGGCGGGCACGCCCAGGTCGTATTGTACATCGGGCACTCCGTCTGGCAGATGTGCCTCACCCGCTCCGTAAAGGTCAGGTCTCCCGGCGTCAGAAACATATATTGATACAGCGGCAGCTCCGCAAGCTGCTGCTCGAGCTTTTCCCGGTCGATCTTCAACATCTCCTTATTCATTTGAAAATTCGATAAATGCGCCGCGTCCATTCTACACGGACGCGGCGTATTTCGTCAAGTCAAAGTATCACAGGAAGAATTTCCGGCGCAGCGACTCTCGCAGCGGCTTGCAGATGGCGATGACGATGAGCATCAGCCCCAAGATCACGCCCGCCGCGAGCGGATAAAACGACCAGAAGAAGGTCTCGTGCGCGTGGAACGTGATGTTCAGCAGAAACTCGATCAAAACCGCCAGCCCGCCGCCGAGGATGAGCCCGCCGCCGTAGATATACAGATATCCGGCGTGCAGATAGTGCGTCAGCGCCACGACCGCGCTCACCAGCAGCCCGATCGCCCCCGTCACCGGGAAGGCAAAGCTCAAGAACCAGTGTCCGCCGGTGGCGAAGCTGATATACAGCAGATACAGCCCGATTGCGACAAAGTCGACCGGCACGAAGATCACCGGATTCGGATGCCGGAACCACATCGGCAGCACGATGAGCAAATACAGAAGCACGATCGCCCCCGAAGCATAGCCGGACCAGACGATCCCGCCGTTGATGCGCCAGTCGCACAGCAGGCAGATGACCGCCGGCAGCAGTGCCAGCACCGTCAGCACGAACAGCACGCCCGAGCGGTTGACGTCCTCCGGTCTGAGCCTCCGCTCCGCCGGATAGGGCGGGTCGGCGAGCTTGCGCGGGATGTCGGGGTGGAACACGGTCGTCCCGCACAGCGGGCACTTTTTTTCACTGTCGGCGAGCTCCGCGCCGCATTTTACACAGTACATTCAAAAACACTCCCTTCAGTCGCGCTGGTTGCTTTCGACCTTGACGTGCAGCCCCAGACGGTGCAGCACCTGGAAGAAATGCAGCTCCAGCTCCGGCTCGCGGATGTTGCGGATGAGGTTGATATACATCGTGCCGTCCCAGGAGACGACGCCGCAGTTGTGCGGCGCCTTTGCCTGTACGCCGATGATGAAGTCCATCCGCCGGACATAGGGCGCCATCGCCTCCGGCAGGCGCACCGCGCCGAGATTGGACATACACAGGCAGGATTTGCATTCGCCCACGGTGTCAAAGACCGCCTTCATGGCGATGTTCTTGACGAACAGCGGCATAACTCTCAAAATCGGCGAGCGCTCGCTCGCGACGTTGGTCGCGATCTTCGCCGCCATCATGCGCCGGTCGTTTTCCAGCCCCATCCGGTAATGGACGATGGAGCAGATCTCTTCAAAGGTATAGTCGCCGAGGCGCGGGTCGATCTCCGGCGTCACATAGGACGCGAAATTCCGCAGCGACTTGCTGGGAAACAGCCCGCGCAGATTGACCGGCAGCAGGACCTTGACCGGCTTGCGGCGGCTGCGGCGTGCGACCTTTTCCGCCTGAAGCTCGCAGATCGCCTTGAGCATCGCGGCGGCGAGAAATTCCGTCACGCTGACGTGATATTCCTTCGCGCACGCCTTGACCTGCTCGACCGAGAGCATCATCGTCGTCAGCTCCAGAAAGCCGTCCGGCTCCGGTGTACCGCTCAAATGCCAGGCGGTCGCCTCGCGGCGGCTTGCCTTCATGTCGCCCGCATAGCGCAGGAAGCTGTCCTCCAGCTCCTCCTCGTCCGGCTCCTCCAGCCGCCCGAGCACGCCGTATTCTGCCGGAATTTGCACGCCGTATTTCTGGCAGAGATACTCTGCCACCAGCGTTTTCAGGAAGATCAGCCCGCCGGTCCCATCCGTCACCGCGTGGAAGAACTCCACCGCGATGCGTTCACGGTAGACAATCACGCGGAAGGCGCATTTGCGCACGTCGTCAAATGGGACGTGCACCAGCGGATAGCTCCGTTCCTCCTCGATGGGCGGCGCCTTTGGGATCTGCTCGAGATAGTACCAGAACGCGCCGCGCCGCAGCCGCACAGCGATCGAGGGGAAGCGGCGCACCGTCACATCCAGCGCCGAGCGCAGGACGGCGGCGTCCACCGGCTCGGTCAGCGAGGCGGACAGACGGAAATAATTCGTCCAGCCGCGGCGCTTTGCCGCCGGATAGATCTTCGCCGCGTTGTCCAGCCGCATCCAGCGGAGCTTCTTCGCGGGGGAAAGGACCTTGGACATGAAATTGTTGATCGTCTCAAAGTCCGACATATTTTCATTGAGGTAATACAGCACATACGCGTGCCAGCGCTCCGGCGCGATGACCATTTCGCTGCGGCAGCCGCTCTTCACAAGCTTTTCGTGCAGCATCCGCGTATCGTCGAGCATGACCTCGTCTCCGCCGACAAACAGCAGTGACGGCGGGAAGCCCTTCAGATCGCCGAACAGCGGCGAGCAGAGCGGGTCCTTCGGGTCGTCGGTATAGCACTCGGCATAGAATTTGAGCAGTGCCGGCGTCATGGACGGGTCGACGTCCAGATTCTTCACATACGACTCGCCGGAGCCGGTCAGATCGGTCCATGGCGAAATGCCGATCAAGCCGCACGGCAGCTGCATCCGCAGCTCCTTGAGCTTGAGGCACAGCGCATAAATAAGCCCGCCGCCCGCGCTCTCGCCACACAGCAGAATTTGCTTCGGCGTATAGCCCTTCTTCAGAAGGTAGCGGTAGCTTTCCAGCGCGTCGTCCAGCGCCGCCGGGAACCGGTTTTCCGGCGCGAGGCGGTATGCCGCACAGAACACGCGCACGCCGCACTCATCGGCGAGCGTCGCGGCGAAGCCCTTCGCGTAGTCCAGATTGCCGCAGGTATAGCCGCCTCCGTGCAGGTACAGCACAACGCCCTGCCGCCGCTCGTCCTTCGGCATGATCCACGCGCCCTGAAACAGCCCAAAATCATGGTCGCGGACGAACACGTCGCGCCGGTGGATCGCCTCCATCAGCTCGCCGAGCTTGTCCTGTCCCTTGCGTGTGACCTCCAGAGAGCAGTTCGCAACAAAGGGCTTGAAAAAATTCAGTTGGGAACGTACCAGCTTTGCAGGAAGACCCAAATGCGTTCCCCTCCATTTCCGTAAAGCTTTTGAACCGGTCGCGCGCGAACCGCTCCGCGTTCCGAAGCGCAAGCCGCCCCGGAATGGGAAAATCGCGCCAAACACGCCGGTTTTTGTATTATAGCATTCTCGTCAAGCGTTGTAAATATGCCGTAGCGCGCACAGCCAGGCTGTGCGCGCTGTGGAAAATAAAAAGTAAGAGTGAAAAGTGAAAAAGTATGGTGTGCCGCAAAGCGGAACGATTTGAAATTGTCGGCGGAGCCGACACCGCACTTATTCACTATTCACTTTTACTGATTACTTGAAAATGCGAGCCATATGGCTCGCATTTTTGCATACTTTTTCAAAAATACCAGTTGTATCTTTTGCACTGCATGGTATAAAATATTATTTTAGAAAAGTATTCCGGCTGCGTGCCGGGCACACAAGGGAGGCATTTTGATGAAGGAAGTCAAGTCGCCGAAAAAGCCCCTGATCTATTACTACAGCATCGTGCTGATCGTGATCCTGCTGTTCAACTGGATCGTCTCGCCGCTGCTGCTTCAGGCGCAGGTCGAAGAGGTCGATTACGGCACGTTCATGCGCATGATCGAGGAAAAGAACATCGGTGAGGTCGAGGTCCGTGACAGCGAGATCGTCTTCACGGACAAGGATGAAGCGCAGGTCTACAAGACCGGCGCGATGGACGACGCGACGCTGACGCAGCGGCTGTATGACTGCGGCGCGAAGTTCTCAAAGGATGTGGACCAGACCACCTCGCCGCTCATCAGCTATCTGCTGACAGGACTGCTGCCGCTGGTGCTGTTCTTCTTTGTCGGGCAGATGCTCTATAAGCGCCTCATGTCGCAGAACGGCGGCAAGGACGCCATGATGTTCGGCATGGGCAAGAGCAACGCCAAGGTCTATGTCGAGTCGACCAAGGGCATCCGCTTTGACGATGTGGCGGGCGAGGACGAGGCGAAGGACAGCCTCAAGGAGATCGTGGATTATCTTCACAATCCGCAGAAATACACGGACATCGGCGCATCCATGCCGAAGGGCGTGCTGCTGGTGGGTCCTCCGGGCACCGGCAAAACGATGCTTGCGAAGGCGGTCGCGGGCGAGTCGAACGTGCCGTTCTTCTCGATCTCCGGCTCTGAATTTGTGGAAATGTTCGTCGGCATGGGCGCGAGCAAGGTGCGCGACCTCTTCAGCCAGGCGAAGGAAAAGGCGCCGTGCATCGTCTTCATCGACGAGATCGACGCCATCGGCAAAAAGCGCGACGCACAGTTTTCCAACAACGACGAGCGCGAGCAGACGCTCAACCAGCTCCTGACGGAGATGGACGGCTTCGAGGGCAATAACGGCGTCATCATCCTCGCCGCGACCAACCGTCCGGAGTCGCTGGACCCCGCGCTGACGCGCCCCGGACGCTTTGACCGGCGCGTACCGGTGGAGCTGCCGGACCTCAAGGGACGCGAAGCGATCCTGCGCGTCCATGCGAAGAAGATCAAGGTCGCGGAGAACGTCGATTATCACGTCATCGCGCGTATGGCGGCGGGCGCTTCGGGCGCGGAGCTTGCCAATATCATCAACGAGGCGGCGCTGCGCGCGGTGCGCAGCGGACGCGGCATCGTCGAGCAGGAGGACTTGGAGGAATCGATCGAGGTCGTCATCGCGGGCTATCAGAAGAAGAACGCGGTCATGACCGACCACGAAAAACACGTCGTGGCGTATCATGAGATCGGTCATGCGCTGGTCGCGGCACTTCAGTCGCACTCTGCGCCCGTGCAGAAGATCACCATCATTCCGCGCACCTCCGGCGCGCTGGGCTATACCATGCAGGTCGAGCAGACCGACAAGGTGCTGATGACCAAGCAGGAGCTGGAAAACAAGATCGCAACGCTGACCGGCGGGCGCTCGGCGGAGGAGGTCGTCTTCAGCGAGGTCACGACCGGCGCATCGAACGACATCGAGCAGGCGACGAAGCTCGCCCGCGCCATGATCACGCGCTACGGCATGAGCGAGGAATTTGACATGGTGGCGCTGGAGACTGTTACGAACCAGTATCTCGGCGGCGACAGCTCGCTTGCGTGCTCGGCGCAGACGCAGAACGAGATCGACGCGCGCGTGGTCGCGCTCGTGAAGGCGGAGCACGAAAAGGCGCGCAAGCTGCTGGAGGAAAACCGCACGCTGCTGGACAAGCTGGCTGCGTTCCTGTATGAGAAGGAAACGATCACCGGCGAGGAGTTTATGCAGATCGTGAACGAAAATAAGGAGGCAAGGGCATGAATACACGCAAACGCCTTGGGTGGATGGAGCTGATCGAGGGCGCGCTGCTGCTCGTCCTCGGCATCGTGACGCTGACGCGCCCGCGCGGCGCGCTGACGACGCTGGTGGTCGCCTATGGGCTGATCGCGCTGCTGACGGGACTGGTCGACATCGCGTTTTACATCGTCATGGAGAAGCACACCGGCTTCGGACCGACGATCTCACTGGTGACGGGCATTCTGAGCGTCCTCGCTGGCTGCGCGCTGATCGCGCACCCGGAGATCGGGCTGAGCGTGCTGCTGGTCATCTTCCCGATCTGGTTTTTGACACACTGCATCTCCCGGCTGACGCATCTGAACATCGTTCGCCTCGTCGCCGGTACAGCGAGCTATTATCTGACGCTGATCGCGAACATCCTCGGCATCATTCTCGGTGTGATGATGCTGTTTGACCCGATGATGTCCATCGTTTCGATGAGCGCGCTGATCGGTACGGATCTGATCCTGCTGGGCGCAGAGAGCATCGCGTTCGCGATCGGGAACTTCAAATACCTCAACCGCTGAACCAGATCAGCCGGATCTCAGCGAAGCAAAAAATAAAAATGAAGCAGTGCGGTGTGCCGCCTTCCGGCATACCGCACTGCTTATCTCATTTCCGCTTCTTACAGGCAAACTGTGCGCGCCATACGGCGCGCACAGTTTATATTGCTTACTTGATGCGCTTGTTGTCCACGTCGTCCTTGAGGATCTCGACGAACTTGTCCAGCTCCATCGCGCCCAGGTCGCCCTCTGCGCGGTGACGCGGGGAAACGGTACCGGCTTCGATGTCGCGGTCGCCGACGACCAGCATATACGGCACCTTTTCCATCTGCGCCTCGCGGATCTTCTTGCCGATCTTCTCGTTGCGCCCGTCGACCTCTACGCGATAGCCCAGCGCGTCGAGCTTCTCGCGCACGCAGTTCGCGTACTCGTTCGCGCGGTCCGTGACCGGCAGGATCTTGACCTGAACAGGGTTGAGCCAGGTCGGGAACGCACCCGCGAAATGCTCGGTGATGACGCCGATGAAGCGCTCGATCGAGCCGAGCACGACGCGATGGATCATGACCGGGCGGTGCTTGAGTCCGTCCTCGCCGGTGTATTCCAGCTCAAAGCGCTCCGGCAGCTGCATATCCAGCTGGATGGTGCCGCACTGCCACGTCCGTCCCAGCGAGTCCGCCAGATGGAAGTCGAGCTTCGGACCGTAGAACGCACCGTCGCCGGCGTTGACGGTAAATTCCTTGCCCATTTCCTGAATGGCGGCGCTCAGCGTGTCCTCGGCAAATTTCCAGTCCTTCTCGTCGCCGATGTGATCGTCCGGCATGGTGGACAGCTCGATGGCGTAGCTCAAGCCGAAGGTGGAATAGACCTCGTCAAACAGCTTGACGACGTTCTTGATCTCGTCCTTCATCTGATCCCACGTCATGAAGATGTGCGCATCGTCCTGCGTGAAGCAGCGCACACGGAACAGACCGTGCAGCGCGCCGGACAGCTCATGACGGTGTACCAGACCCAGCTCGCCGACGCGCAGCGGCAGATCGCGGTAGGAATGCGGCTCGCTCGCGTAGACCATCATGCCGCCCGGGCAGTTCATGGGCTTGATGGCATAATCCTCGCCGTCAATGACGGTGGTGTACATGTTCTGCTTGTAGTGGTCCCAGTGACCCGAGCGCTCCCACAGGCGGCGGTTGAGAATCATCGGGGTCGAAATCTCGACATAGCCGTAGCGCTTATGCACCTCGCGCCAGTAGTCGATCAGCGTATTTTTCAGCACCATGCCCTTCGGCAGGAAGAACGGGAAGCCGGGTCCCTCTTCGGTCAGCATGAACAGACCAAGCTCCTTGCCGAGCTTGCGGTGGTCGCGCTTCTTCGCCTCTTCGATGCGCGCCAGATACTCGTCCAGCTCTTCCTTCTTCGGGAAGGCGATGCCGTAGATTCTCTGGAGCGTCTGACGGTTGGAGTCGCCGCGCCAATAGGCGGCGTTGCAGGCGGTCAGCTTGATGGCGTTGCCCTTGATGCGCCCCGTGGAATCGAGGTGCGGACCGGCGCAGAGGTCGGTGAACTCGCCCTGCGTATAGAACGAAATGTGTGCGTCGGCGGGAAGGTCGTTGATAAGCTCGACCTTATACGGCTCGTCCTTCTCCTCCATATACTTGATGGCTTCCTCGCGCGGCAGCTCGAAGCGCTCGAGCTTCAGCTTTTCCTTGCAGATCTTGCGCAT
>CAKTVN010000046.1 GCA_934623545.1 uncultured Oscillospiraceae bacterium | reverse complement strand
ATCGAAATCCCCCCTTTGCCGTTTTCTTTTTACCGCCAGCGGCTTTTTCTTTGCCGCGCAAAGAAAAAGGGGCTGAATTGCCGCCTCGCGTCCTCCGGACGCGAAAAAGCCTCCCGCATCCTCCGGATGCGGTGCCCTCCGCGCACGCTGTGCGCGGAAAACTTAAATTTCCATGAGCTCCTTCTCTTTGACGCCGCACATCTCATCGACGCGCTTGGTGAACTTATCGGTCAGATCCTGAATGTCCTTCTCTGCCTTCTTCTGGTCGTCCTCGGTCATTTCGCCCTTTTTCTGCGCCTTCTTGACGTAGTCGACTGCGTCGCGGCGCACGTTGCGGACGGCGACCTTGGCATCCTCGCCGTACTTCTTGACCTGCTTGATGAGCTCCTTGCGGCGCTCCTCGGTGAGCTGCGGGAAGGCGAGGCGGATGACGCGCCCGTCGTTCTGCGGGTTGATGCCGAGATCGGAGGTCTGGATCGCCTTCTCGATCGCGCGCAGCAGCGTGGTGTCCCACGGCTGGATGACGAGCGTTCTGGGGTCGGGCGAGGAGATCGTGCCGACCTGATTGAGCGGCGTGGGCACGCCGTAATACTCTACGGTGATGCGGTCAAGCACCTGCGCGTTGGCGCGACCGGCGCGGATGGTGCCGAAGTCGGAAGCAAGCACCTCCAGAGTCCGCTCCATTTTTCTTTCAAATTCCTTGAGCTCTGCCATTTTATACTTCCTCCTTAACGATTGTTCCGATGGGCTCACCTATCACGACTCTCAAAATGTTTTCCGGGTCCTTGAGCGCAAAGACCTGCACAGGGATGTGATTGTCCATGGAAAGAGACGTTGCGGTGGTGTCCATGACCGCCAGATGCTTTGCCAGCACCTCGTCATAGGTGATCTCGTCGTACTTGACAGCGGTGGGGTCCTTGGCGGGGTCGGCGGAATACACGCCGTCGATGTTTTTGGCAAGCAGGATGACGTCCGCGCCGATCTCCGCCGCGCGCAGGACCGCGCCCGTGTCGGTGGAGAAATAGGGATTGCCGGTGCCGCAGCCGAAGATCACGACGCGCCCCTTTTCCAGATGGCGGATGGCTTTGCTGCGGATATAGGGCTCGGCGATCTTGTTCATCTCGATCGCGGTCTGGACCCGGACGGGGACCTCGCGCTGCTCGAGACAGTCGGCGACCGCGAGGGCGTTGATGACGGTCGCGAGCATTCCCATATGGTCTGCGCGGGTGCGCTCCATCTTGCCGCCGCCGTCCTTGACGCCGCGCCAGAAGTTGCCGCCGCCGACCACAATGCCGACCTGGACGCCGAGCGCGACGCATTTCTTCACGACATCGCACACGCCGCCGATCACCTGGAAGTCAAGACCCCGGTGCGCGTCGCCCGCGAGCGCCTCGCCGCTGAGCTTGAGCAGCACGCGTTTGTATTTCGGTTCGTTCATCGAACATGACACTCCTCTTTGAATTTCTTTTCGTATTCTATAATATTTTCGCCCTCTTGAAAAGGGGGAATTTGAATTTCCATCGAATGTTTTCACATTTTTTACAAAATATATGGGAGCCTGCATTTATGGATTGCGAAACGGCGCTTTTTCAGGTATAATAACAAAATAGTATTTTACAGGAGAAGAGGCGGCTTTCATGGAAGAGGAACGCAAGACCATCGAGTCAAAAAACTTTATCGACGCATTCATTGAGGAGGATCTGGCTCCGGGCGGTCAGTTCGAGGGCAAGCAGGTCCACACCCGGTTCCCGCCGGAGCCGAACGGATATCTGCACATCGGGCACTGCAAGGCGCTGACGATCGATTTCGGCACTGCGGAAAAATTCGGCGGGCTCTGCAACCTCCGCATGGATGATACCAATCCGACGAAGGAGGATTCGGAGTATGTCGACGCCATTCAGGCGGACATCCACTGGCTGGGCTTCGACTGGGGCGACCGCTTCTTCTACGGCTCGGATTATTTTGAAAAGGACTACGAGTACGCGGTGGAGCTGATCAAAAAGGGGCTCGCCTACGTCTGCGACCTGACGCCGGAGCAGTTCCGCGAGTGCCGCGGCGACATCGGCAAGCCCGCCGTCTCGCCGTACCGCGAGCGCTCGGTCGAGGAAAATCTCGACCTGTTTGAGCGCATGAAAAACGGCGAGTTCCCCGAGGGCTCGAAGACTCTGCGCGCGAAGATCGACCTTGCCTCCGGCAACTTCAATATGCGCGACCCGGTCATCTACCGCATCCGCTATATGCACCATCACCGTCAGGGCGACAAGTGGTGCATCTATCCGATGTACGACTTTGCGCACCCGATCCAGGATGCGCTCGAGGGCATTACGCACTCGCTGTGCTCGCTGGAGTTTGAGGCGCACCGCCCGCTGTACGACTGGGTCGTGAGCAACGTCTCCATCCCGTTTCACAAGCCCCGCCAGATCGAGTTCGCGCGCCTCGGCATCGACCATACCGTCATGTCCAAGCGCAAGCTCCGCCAGCTTGTGGAGCAGAATTACGTCTCCGGCTGGGACGACCCGCGGATGCCGACGCTCTGCGGCTTGAGAAGAAGAGGCTACACCAGCCATTCCATCCGCGATTTCTGCGAGCGCATCGGCGTGGCGAAGTCCGCCAACACGGTGGAATACGCGCTGCTGGAGCACTGTCTGCGCGAGGATCTCAACGAGACCGCCGAGCGCACGATGGCGGTCCTGCATCCGGTGAAGCTCGTCATCACGAACTATCCCGAGGGGCAGTCCGAGACCTTTGAGGTCGAGAACAACCCCATCCATCCCGAGCAGGGGACGCATACCGTGACCTTCAGCCGCAATGTCTGGATCGAGGCGGACGATTTCATGCAGACGCCGGTCCCGAAGTATAAGCGTCTGTATCCGAACGGTCCGGAGTGCCGCCTGAAGGGCGCGTATCTCATCACCTGCACCGGCTGTAAGAAGGATGAAGCCGGAAACATCGTCGAGGTCTATGCCGAGTATGACCCCAACTCCCGCGGCGGCGACCCCGCCGACGGACGCAAGGTCAAGGGCGCGACCATCCACTGGGTCGACGCGCAGACCGCGGTCGACGCAGAGGTCCGGCAGTATGACAACCTCTTCCTGGACGCGCAGCCGGACGGTCCGGACAAGGACTTCTTGCAGTGCCTGAACCCGGATTCTCTGACGGTCCTGCACGGCTGCAAGGTCGAGGCGGCGCTGGTGGAGGAAGCGAAAAAGTACGACGCATGGGGACCGAGCCGCGCGGAAAAGACCGCGCCGGGCTTCCAGTTCATGCGCGTCGGCTACTTCTGCATGGACAGCAGAGACTGCTCGGCGGAGCATCTGGTCTTCAACCGCAGCGTCGGTCTGAAGGACGGCTTCAAGGCGGCAAAGTAAAAAGCAACGGGGCGCCGCATTGCGGCGCCCCGTTTGAGCTTGTCAAAAAAGTCTTTTTGACAAGCTCTCAAACGCGATTCGCTTCGCTGCCATCGCGTTTGAAAAGGCTGCACAATGCTGCGCGCATAAATCGCGCGCCCTTGACGCACGATTTCCACACTTGCATTGTGTAAAGTGTTTGATTCGACGTACACGCCGTCGAATCAAACGCATTCACATTTTATTCCGCCGTGCGCGGCGGAACTCTACGAGGTTCTTTGACAGTCTGACTGCCCTCAGCTTCCGCAGGAAGCTGAGGGCGTATTCTTCCAACTGGTGATGTGCCCGGCGGCGCGGAATTTTCGTGGCGAGCAAGACGTTTTTTCGCAGGAATACTGACGTATTTCAGGGGAGCCTCTGATTCAATCGACAAGCGCTGAGAGTGAGCGATTTTTCGCCCGCTCCTCAGCCGCAGACGATCGATTCAGAGGTTCCCTGAATTTTCACTTTGTTCGCGGAAATAACGGTCAATGCCGTCCGCAATACCGACGGCGACCTTCTGCTGATAGTCCTCCGTCGCGAGGAGGCGGTCCTCCTCGGGGTTGGTCATGAAGCCGACCTCGACGATCGTGACCGGGACGCGGCTCCAGTTGATGCCGCTCATCGTATCCGTCTCCCAGACGTACAGCCTGCGGCAGCCGGTCTGCGCGACCAGCTCGTCGAGGATGGCTGCGGACAGGTCGTAGCTTTCTTCATACAGATCGGCGTTGAAGGCGTTGCAGGCGCTCTGGCAGATGGTCATCGCACCGCTCATGTCGGCGCTTTCCGAGCCGTTGGCGTGGACGCGCACGAATGCGTCGGCATCGGCGTTGTTCGCGATCGCCGCGCGCTCACTGTTGGAAAGGTCGACGTCCTCGGTCGTGCGCGTCATCAGGACCGTATAGCCGCGCGATTCAAGCTCCTCTTGCAGCTTCAGCGAGATCGCGAGCACGAGGCGGCTCTCCGGCTCGCCGGTGTTGCAGCTGGCGGTGCCGCTCGAGACCTTGATCTTGGTCTCGGAGGAGCCGGGGCCGAGCGGCTCGAGCGCATCATTGCCCTGAGCCTGATGTCCGGGGTCGATCACGATCAAACGACCGTTTGGCGTGCCTGCCTTCAAAACCGGAGCGCTGTCCGCAGCGGCTCCCGCCTCCTCCGCGGAGGCTTCGATGTCGGTGCCTTCCGTGTCAGGCATTTCGTCGGAAGAGCCGTCCGCATCGGACTGAGTGCTGTGCGCTCTTGCGTTGTAGTCGACCTCCAGCCGCCGCGCCGGAGGCGCTTCCTGTGCGCTCTGCGCTGAGTCGGGCGCAGCCTCTTCGTACGCCTGCGCGACCGGCTCGCTTTTCGGCGGTGCGTCAGCCGCAGATGTGCCGCGCACCGCGCACGCGCTCAGCGTCAGCACGAGCAGCGCTGCGCAGAGAAAACTCCATTTTCCTTTCATTTATCGGAACCCATGTGCCTTTTCGTAGTCGAGGATCAGCAAAATGTTCGCGCGCTCATATTCGTTGAAGACGCTGTCGCTGAAATCCGCCGGGTCGGTCGTGCCCTCATACCAGCTGCACGCGTCGAAGTAGCGCTGAAGCGACGCGTCGGCGAAGCGCCGCCCGTGGCGGGCGTAGATCTCGTTGCGCGCCAGACGGCACTGTCCGGCGGTCAAGCCGATGAGGTCGTCCTCGGTCAGATAGCGCGTGCTGCTGTCCGGCAGGAGAAATTCCGAGGCATTGTTGATGGTCACGGCGGGGGCGGTGATGGCGTCGAGCAGAAGATATCTGCCCTCACTGACGACCAGCTCCTGCCACTCCTGATAAATTTCGTCCGGCTCCTGATCATAATTGGTCGCTTGCTCGCGGGCGGTCACGTCCGGCGCGTAGCGCAGGCGGATGAGCCGGTCTCCGCGGACGTAGAGCATATAGCTGTCTTTCGCCTCAAAGCAGGAGAAGATCAGCGCGCCCGCATCAAAGTAGTACGACCGTGCGTAGTCTGTGCCATCGACGCCCTTCTGCATCACGGCGGCGACCAGCGTTGCGCCGGCGTAGTAATAGGTCACGCCCTCGCGCGGCATAAACACCCGGTAGGAGCCCGCGGCGATCTCGGAGAGAATGCGGTTGTATTTTTCATGGATGGTCGAGACGGCGCTCTCAAGCGCGTCTGCGGTCAGCTCGGCGCGCTTCGCGGAGGTGTCGATGTCCTCCGGGTCGAGCGGAAGATCGGAGACGGAAAGCGGTGGCGCCCCGGGCGCCATGACCGCGCCTGCGCCAGCAGGCGCGGTCATGACGTATTGTTCAGGCGCTGCTGCGGGCGTCTCGTCGTCGGAACCGGTGTCGTCGTCGGACGCCGCCTCATCCCGCGTATCCGGCGCGGGCGCTTCCACGTTTTCCGCCCGGCGGAGCGTATCGCTGACGCTGCCGCGCCCGAAAAATGCGTCCACCACATTGCCGAGGTAGCCGGTCAGATACAGCGCGCCGATCACGGCGGCGAGCACCACCAGGACCGCCGCCGCGCCGAGCACGAAGCTTTGCAGCACACCGGGACCTCTGCGGCGCTTGGAGCGCTTCGGCGAAGCTGCCGGATCATGTACGACCGGAGCGCCGCAGGCGCGGCAGAAGTGCGCGCCGCGCGGGAGCTTTGCTCCACATTGAGAACATTTCATTCGATCTTCCTCCAAGGTAACCACTGAATAAGTCGTCTGCGGCGATCAGTGGATCTTTTGCCCCAACTGTGCGGCTTGAAAAGCTCCGTCGTCCGCGGTCGGGAATTTATTCAGAGGTTCCTTAAAATATCGCGCAGCCGCCAGCGACGGAGCCTTGCGGATGCGGCATGCTCCTTGCGGATAGATACAGTATTCCTGCACTTTTCAAACTTTCATTTATGCCAAAATCTCTCGCTGATAACGCGTTCCGATTGAATCAGTGGTTACCGGGCTGTGCGTTTTGGCTGCGGGGCGAACGCCCCATGCTGCCGTTATATTAATTGATGCGGCAGGAGTCAAACTCCGAGAGCGGGAGCACATCGGACAGCTCTACCAGCTCGTGCGCGTAGCCGCCGGTATAATCGATCGACGCAGTCGGGCTGTGGAACTGAAGCTCCGCCGTGCCCGGCACGCTGAGCGAGAGCGACAGGACGGCGGTCGTTCCCTTGCCCTCCGATGTGTGGAGCATGAGTGTGCCGCCGTGCAGGCGCACGATGTGCTCTGCAAGCGGAAGCCCGAGCCCTGCGCCCCAGCGAGGGTCGCCCAGCGTGCAGATGCGGTCGTAGCCCTGAAACGCGGTGGTGAGCTGCGCGGGGCTGACGCCCTCCCCGCTGTCGTGGATGCGCAGGACCGCAGCCGAAAATGTGTATTCCAGCTCCGCTGTGATCGTCCCGCCCCTCGGCGTGAACTTGACGGTGTTGGAAAGAAGGTTCCATACGGCGCGCTCGAGCCGCTGCCGGTCGATCCAGCCGCAGAAGGGCTTTGCGTTGCAGGTGTATTGCAGCTCCAGCCCCGCCTCATGCAGAAGCGGTGCGGCGCGGTCGAACAGCTCCCTGAAAAAGCCGGTCAGCTCTGCCTTTTCCCGCCGCAGCTTGAGCTCGCCGAGCAGGACGCTGCGCATATCCGTCAGATTGCAGGCAAGCCTCAGCAGCTGATAATGCGCCCGGTTCATGGATGCGAGCTGCCGCTGGAGCATGGGATCCTCCGTTTCCTCCAGCATGGGAAAGAGCGACGAGGCGACACCGAAAAGATTGGAGAGCGGGGTGCGGATGCTCTGTGCGACGGCGAGCAGCGTCTGCGGGTGCAGCTCTGCCTGCGCGGACCCGGCGAGCAGGAACACACGCCCCTCGCCGTGACGGAGCACCGTCGCGCCGAGACGCTCCTCCGGGAGCGTCAGCGTGACCTGAACCGTCTCCTGCGGATCAGATGGCAGAGGAAGCTCTGCCGGAAGAAAACGTGCGACGGCGTCGCCCGGCTGAATATGGCGCTCGCCCGCGAGTGCGTTGCGGAGGACGACCGTCCCGTCCACCTCAAAAAACGCCGGCTGGGACAGATGGTCCAGCAGCAGGGCAAGCGCATTGGTATTCGTGTCCATGTGATCGATCCCCCCAGAATAGTGTGCGCAGGACGCGATTATATAGCGTGGAAATATCTGTATTGGAATCATAGCCGTTTTTAGCAAAAAAGGCAAGGGCTTGTCGAAAAGATAAAGAATATTTTATGATATTATAATAAAGAAAGGCGGCATTTGCAACAAGAGCCTGCCGCAGAGGGCAGATATGTGCGCCGCTTCGGTCAAAACAGTGGCATTTGCCCGAAAGGTGTGCTATGATGTCTCCAAAAAAGAGCTGCCTGCTGCCTCGGGGCGCGGCGGGCAGGGGGAGGAAAGAGCCATGAGCCCGTTTTTGCTGCTGGCGGCGCTGCTGCCGGCGATCATTCTGATGAACCGCGTGTACAAGCTGGATAAGATCGAAAAGGAGCCGCCGCGCGTCCTGTGGGCGCTGATTGGTTGCGGTGCGCTCTCGGCGGGCGCGGCGTATATTCTGGAGGTCGTGCTCACGGCGGTGCTGGACGACTTTCTGCCGGAGGGCAGCATGGCGTATCTTGCAATCGAAAATTTCGTGATCGTCGCGTTTTCCGAGGAGCTTTGCAAGCGCTTTCCCGTGCGCACGCTGTTCTGGAAGAACCGGGCGTTCGATTACCGCTTTGACGCGGTCGTGTACTGCGTGTTCTCGGCGCTCGGCTTTGCGGCGCTTGAAAATGTGCTCTATGTTGCGGAATCCGGGCTTCAGACGGCGATCATGCGGGCGCTTCTGTCCGTACCGGGGCATTTCTTCTTTGCCGTCTACATGGGCGTCTACCTCGGCGAGGCAAAGGTCTGCGAGGCGCAGGGGAAGCCGCGCGCGCGGCGGTATTATCTCTGGGGCAGCCTGATCGTGCCGACGCTGCTGCACGGCTTCTGGGACTTCGATCTGAGCCTCGATGCGCCGTGGGCGACGGTGGCGTTTTACGTGTTCGTGCTGGTGTTTTTCCTGCGTGCGAACCGGCTGCTGCACCGCGCATCGGAGAATGACGTCTGCGTGGGGTAGCGCTGCGCGCCGCCTCAAAATCGTCGATGGCGACATAGAAACCTCTGAATAAATCCCAGACCGCGGACGACGGAGCTTTTCTGCCGATCCTGCGGCTCAAAAAATGGGAAGTACCCAAAGTATTCCGCCATTTCCAGAACCTTGTCTTGACGAAAAAGCTTTCGCCGTCCACAGCCGTTGATTTCATCAGAGCCTCCTTTGTTTTTTGCGTGCCGGGGCGCGCAAAAAATGTTTGCCATTCTATCTTCAATTCCTGTATAATAGAGCTGTTTGGGAGACAACATGCTGAAAGGAGACAACGATATGAAAAAGCTTGGATTTGGCGCCATGCGCTTTCCGCTGCTTCAGGCGGACGACCCGAAGTCGGTGGACATGGAGACGACAAAGAAGATGCTCGACGCGTTCATGGCTGCCGGATTTACCTATTTTGACACGGCCTATGTCTATCACGGCGGCAAGAGCGAGGAGATCCTGCGGGAGCTGATCGTCAAGCGCTATCCGCGCGATGCGTTCACGATCACGGACAAGCTTCCGCTGTTTGACAAGCCCGCCGCGGAGCAGCTGCCGGGAATTTTTGAAGAGCAGCTCCGCCGCTGCGGTGTGGACTATTTCGATTACTACTGGATCCACAACATCAACCGTGAGACCTATGACCATGCCGAGAAGGTCGGCGCGTTCGAGTTCCTTCAGCAGAAGAAGGCGGAGGGAAAGGCAAAGCACATCGGCTTCTCCTTCCACGATACGGCGGAAATGCTCGATGGGATCCTTACGAAGCACCCGGAGGTCGAGTATGTGCAGCTTCAGCTCAACTATCTCGACTGGGAGGACGCGAACGTTCAGTCGCGCAAGTGCTATGAGGTCTGCGTCAAGCACGGCAAGCCCGTGATCGTCATGGAGCCGGTCAAGGGCGGGCGGCTCGCAATGCTGCCGGAGGCGGCGGAGAAGCTTCTGAAGAGTCATGCGCCCGAGGCGTCGGTCGCGTCGTGGGCGATCCGCTTCGCCGCGTCGCAGGAAAACGTCATGGTCGTCCTCAGCGGCATGAGCACGCCGGAGCAGACGGCGGACAACCTGTCCTATATGCAGGATTTTAAGCCGCTCACCGAGGAAGAGCAGAAGGTCGCGCTGGAGGCGGGCGAGATCATCCACCGTTCGGTCGCCATCGGCTGCACCGCGTGCCATTACTGCACGGACGGCTGCCCGCAGAGCATTCCCATCCCGGATATCTTCAAAATTTACAACGACTGCAAGATGTTCCTGTATCAGGCAAAACAGTATTATGTGAACCAATACGCCGCTGCCACCAAGGAGCACGGCAAGGCGTCCGACTGCATCGGCTGCCGCCAGTGCGAGGAGCACTGCCCGCAGCATCTGGACATCACCGGATGGCTGCAAACCTGCGCGGAAGCATTTGAGTAAAGAAAAACGAACCACCGGCAATGAGCAGGCTGTATGAGACAGGGAACAGGCACAGCGGGATGATCCGCGGTGCCGGTTTTGCATCAGTTTGGCGCGCCGCGCGAGCGCCCCTTGCCTCTCCCTCCGGGAGAGGTGTCCGAGCGCAGCGAGGACGGAGAGGGAA
>CAKTVN010000045.1 GCA_934623545.1 uncultured Oscillospiraceae bacterium | reverse complement strand
CTGATGCGGTTTTCACTCCTGCGGTACGCGCGGCACCATGCGTTCGGGGAAGAACTGCGCACGGAATGGCGCAGATACCGCTTCTGCGGCACGGTGCTGCTGGCGATGAATCTGGCGCTGACCGGCGTGGTCATCATGGTCGTGCAGGATCAGAAAGGCTTTTCCTACCGAAGGAAACGCGTTCTATCTCTGGGAGATCAAGGACCGCACCGCGCCGAAGACGGGCTTCGTGCCGGACCGCCCGCCGAAGAAGCTCACAAAGAAGTCGCTGCATGGCAGAACGCGCTATATCTTTACGTTCTATCAGGACCTGAAGCGCATGATGACCTTCTATTACGAGCTGTTTGGCTTTGACTGGATCGAGGGACCGCAGGCGTTCAGCGGACTGCCCGAGGGGTCTGAAAAGCCGGTGCTGATCATCGGGACCGGACCGACGCAGCCGGACGGCGAGGGCAGCGTGCCCGGTCATATGAACTTCAACCCCGCACCCGGCGGACGCGAGTGCGATGTGACCGGTCTGTTCACGGAGATCGACATGGACCGCGACCTGGATGAGATGCTCTCCGAGATGGAGGCACACGGCGGCAAGATCCTGACGGACAGCAGCAAGAATTTCTATGCCAAGGAGCCGATCCACGGCGAAAGCTGGGAGGTCACGGCAGTCCTGGTGGACCCGGCGGGGAACGATTTCTATCTCTGGAAATGCCCGTCCTCGAGGTCCTGGGAGGAGCCGGAGACCGGCTGGGATCAGAAAGCGCCGGTCAAACCGTCTCGCCGCGTGAGCGGCTGGAAACATACGAATGATCCAAAGCAGCCTGCAAGCAAAAGCTTGCAGGCTGCTTTTCGGCTAAAAACCATGCGAACGCCCTCCGGTTTTGCCGGAGGGCGTTCGGAGGTGCTTCTGCGATGGTGGTGAGTGAGGAGAGTCTATGGTGGAAGTGTATATCAGATGATGGAGAGCGGGGTGTGGCAGGTGGGAGCGGGGAAGACGGAGTTGATGTCGTCCCAGTCCTCCTGTGTGAAGGTAACGAACTGCGTGCCGAAGTTCCACTCTGCGTGCTCGGGGAGCTCGTGGCGGGGGATCGCGATCACGTCGTCACGCTGAAGCGTGAAGGCAAGCATGAACTGCATCATGGTCAGCCCGTGGCGCTCCGCGACGCGGTGCAGGACCTCGCTGTCCATCATGCGCTTGCGCGTCTCGCCGCCGTGACCCATCGGTGCATACGCCATCATGCCGACGCCGTGCTCCTTCATCCAGGGCAGGACGTCATATTCGATGCCGCGCGCGCCGATGTTGTACTGGATTTGGTTGAGCATACAGTTGCTGCCGCCGGGAATGCTCCACAGCTCCTCCAGCCCCTCCAGATCGAAGTTGGAGACGCCCCAGCGCCTGATCTTGCCCATTGCGACCAGCTCTTCGAGTCCCTCGACGGCTTCGGCAGTGGGGACGATGCTCGGGTCGTACCAGTGCAGCAGATACATATCGAGATAGTCGAGCCCCATGTTGTCAAGGCTCTGCTGGCAGTGCTGGACGATGTCGCCGCGATGCGCGTTGGGCGGCTCGACCTTGGAGATGATGAAAAGGTTGCTGCGGTCCAGACCGTCGATCGCCTTCTTGATGAACTTCTCGGCAAGACCGAAGCCGTAGCCCTCAGCGGTGTCGATGAGGGTCATGCCGAGCTCGACGCCTCTGCGGAACGCCGCGATCTCAGCCGCCTCATGGTCGGGATTTTCACCGCTGAGCCAGGTGCCTTGACCGAGCTTTGGCAGAAGGGCGCCGTCGCGAAGCGCGACCTGCTTCATTTTCTGTGTCATGATTGAAACCTCATTTCTCTGTTTTACTTTTGCGCTTTTTTCCGGAAAGCAGGGGGTGAGACTGATATTTCTTCCCGATCAGGTTCAGCATCAGCTGACCGCCGATCAGATTCAGGGCAAAAAAGGCGAGCATCCCGACGGTCATCTCGGCAAACAGCATGATCGGATAGCTGACGGCGAGGCAGAACAGCCCGAACAGGAACATATAGAGATTGATCTTCTGCTCGTCGACGTTTTCTCTGCGGTCGAGCTGATATTTCCGGTTGAGAATGCTGTTATAGCCGCGGGGGTTGGCGGACGAGGCGCTGTAGTACATCTTTTTTGCGTAGCGGAGCACCTCAAGCGCCAGCAGTAAAACGGCGATCGCCGTGCAGGAGCCGAAGGCGGTCTTGAGCCAGTCATTCAGAGAAGCCATATGTCTACCTCCTGAGATTCAGTATGTACGATGGGAGCGCTGCGTGTGCGGTCACTCGCTGCGCTTCCAGAGATATTTGAGCGGCTCGCCCTTGCAGTAGGCGATGATATCCTCCGCCATCATTGCCGACTGCCACTTGGCGACGTCCTTGCTGTAGCTGCCCTGGTGCGGAGTGATGAGCACGTTCGGCATCTGAAGCAGCGGATGGTTTGCGGGAATTGCCTCTTCCCAGCATACATCCAGCGCCGCTCCGGCGATCTTGTGCTGCTGAAGCGCCTCGACAAAGTCCTTCTGATCAATGGTGGCGGCGCGCGCCGTGTTGATCACGAACGCGGACGGACGCATCTTATCGAACCAGCTCTTGTTGACCATGCCGATGGTCTCCGGCGTGACGGCGAGGTGGATGCTCAAAAATTCGCTTTCGGCGAGCAGCGTGTCGAGATCGACCTTTTCCGCGCCGGCGGCGCGGATGCGCTCTTCGGAGCAGTAGGGATCGTAGGCGATGACGCGCATATCAAATGCCTGCGCCATTTTTGCCACACGCGAGCCGATGGAGCCGAAGCCGGCGATGCCGAGCGTGCGTTCGTGGAAGTCGATGCTCTCGACGAGATAATCCTCCGGGACGCTGCCGTCCGCCATGACCCAGTAAACGTCGTCGCGCTTGGTGACGTCGTAGATATTCTCCTTGGGCGGACCCATGAATTTTCCGGTCATCAGCATATGATAGGAGAAGCCGATGTTCTTGACCAGCGCGAGCATCAGACCGATCGTGTGCTCTGCGACGCAGACGGCGTTGCGCCCCGGCGCGTAGACGAGCGGGATGTCGTATTTTTTGACAGCCTTCCAGTCGACGTTGACGGGCGTGCCGCGCGGGCAGACCAGAAGGCGCATCCCATTTTCCTTCCAGGTGCGGATGCAGCGCTCGGTGACGGCGTGGCTGTAGACGACAACAATCTCGTAGCCGTTGAATTGGTCGATGATCTCCTGCTCGGTGGAATGGTCCTCCGCCCACTGCTCGACGGGATACTGCGTCACGTCGCAGTACGCGCGGATCTGCGCAAGGTACTGCTCTTGGATCGGAGCGCCCATGACCAGCTTGATCTTTTCCATAGCCGTGCCTCCGCGATCAGGTGTTGTAATAGACGACGTCTTCGTGCGTCAGGATCTTTGCGCCGCCGAAGGGCGCGGTGCGCAGGTACATATCGCAACAGAACTCCGTCTCCTCGGCGATGAAGAGCGCGTCGACGATGTCCGCGCCGCCGACCAGCATACCGTGGCTGCCGATCAGGATGGCGTTGCGCCCCTTCATGGTCTCAAACGCGACCTCGGCAAGCGCCTGACCGCCGCTCTTGGTAAAAGGGGAGGTGATGATCTCGTCCGCGCCGCAGACGACAATCATTTCATGGATGGGCGGGACGGTGCGGTACAGGCAGGAGACCGCGGATGCCGCGGGCGCGTGATTGTGGATGATCGCGTTGATGTCGTCGCGGTTTTTATAGAAGATCCGGTGCATACAATGCTCGGAGGAGGGCTTGCGGATGCCGTCGACGACCTTGCCCTCCAGATCCATGACAACGACGTCTCCCGTTTTGGTCTCGAAGTAATCCATGCTGGAGGGGCTGATTGCGTACAAGCCCTCCTGACGGTTGAAGATACTGATGTTGCCGCTGGTGCCGCGGGTCAGACCTCTTTCGTACATTTTGATGCAGTATTCCCGAACCAGTTCTCTTTCGGTTGCAAGTAGCATATGGAACCCATCCTTTCAAAGTTTTTTCGTATTCGATTCCGGAACGGAGGCTCCCGCCCGGGCTAAAATGAGTATAGACCATCAAGAAGCTTGAGAGTCAACACCGGTTTTGAACTTTTTTGCAGCCCGGGTCAGAAGGGGCTTTTCGTGCGCGCAAAATACCGGCAGCCGCGATATGCGGCTGCCGGTATTTCTCTGGTATTCAATAGGGCTGCTTCAGTGGGTGCGGAGCTGGATCTCCAGCGTATACTGATCGCCCAGCAGCATGGGCTGCCCCGTGATGCTCGGGACCTCATAGGCAAGCTCATCCGTGACGATGCCGTGCTCTTCGACATAGGCTTTGAGCCTGTGAAAGCAGCTGTAGAAATTCTCCGGCGACCACTGGTAGCGGATGCAGAGAAAGCGCCCGGCGTGAATGCACTTCGTGTCCAGAAGCGCCTCGTCCGGCGCGCCGGTGATATCCAGAAAGATCTGATCGTAATAGACCTCGCCGTTTTCGTCGAATTTGTTCCAAGGAATGACGGAGCCCATGCGGTATTTTTTCGCGCCCTCGCGCAGCTGGTTGGACAGCTGGTGTACATAGTAGCCGAAGGAGGCGTGATTGTTGGTGGGGGAGACCCGCTCGGGCGTGATGGTGATGATCTTCCGCTCCGGGATGGTGCGCTCGAAGATGGTGTCATGCTCGGGCTCATAGGCGTCCTTCCGGAGCTGCTGGATCTTGTTTTTCAGACTCAGACGCTGGTTCATCAGCTCCGTGATGTGCTGGTCGATGATGTCGATCTGGTTTTCCAGCATGATCGCGAGCGAATTGACGGTGCGCCCGTTCTGCATGATGCGGGTGATCTTCTTCAGCGGGAAGCCGAGATCCTTCAGATAGACGATCACGTCGAGCCGGTCGAGCTGGTCGCCGGAGTAATAGCGGTATCCGGTCTGCTGATTAACGCTCTTCGGCTTGAGAAGGTCGATCTCGTCGTAATAGCGCAGCGTTGCGATCGGAATGCCGCTGATCTTTGAGATCTGACCGATGTTATACAGTTGCTCCATGGCGAACCTCCGTTCCGGGTGCGCGGTACGCATGGGCTGAGATGGTCCCTGCGGATGCGCGGCTTTGCCCCAATGCTTTTTCTTTATTTACTAAAATAGGGGCAGGCTCGTGCAAAAATCAATGGTAAAAGCGCACAAAAAATCGGAGTGTTTTTTGTCGCATCCGGCATCGAAGCGGGAATTGACCCTCAAGCGGCTTGAGGATTTATACTAGTCACAGTTAAAATGGCCATTTGACAAGAAGCATCTATCCACTGCACCGCCCCTGAAGTCCAAAATGAAAAGAAAGAAAGGATTGAGAAAATGAACTCATCTGGAATTACGCTGATTCAGGCGATCCTATGTGGTCTGTGGTATTACTACATTGATCTCGGTATGCCGAATCCGCAAACCGCGTTTTATACCTTCTATCGTCCGCTGGTGACCGGCGCTGTGATCGGTCTGATCCTCGGCGATTTCAAGACCGGCTGTATCGTCGGTGCGCAGATCAACCTCGTGTTCATCGGCTTCCTCTCCGTCGGCGGCGCGCAGTCGCAGGATCCCGCGTTCGCGGGCGTTCTGGGCGCAGCCTTTGCGATCGCAGCCAAGCTTGACCCGCTGGTCGCGGTCGCGCTCGCGGTGCCGCTGTCGCTGCTGGCAAACTTCCTTTATGTGTTCCAGATGTCCGTGCAGAACCAGTTCTGGGTCCAGCTGTCCAAGAAGCACATTCAGAACGGCGACCGGAAAAAGCTGTTCCTGACGAACGTCCTCTTCCCGCAGTTGACGCAGTGCGTCATGCACACCGGCGCGATCGTGCTGATCCTGATGCTCGGCGTGGACGCGGTCGCGAGTCTGATGAACAATCTGCCGCAGTGGATCATGAACGCGCTGTCGACGGTCGGCGCGCTGCTCCCGGCGCTCGGCATTGCGATCAACCTCAGTGTTGTGGCAAAGCGGCGGACGCTCCCGTTCTTCTTCCTCGGCTTCCTGCTGACCATGTATCTGGGGCTCGATCTGATCGTCGTCTCCATCGTCGCGCTGCTGATCGCGCTGCTCCTGCTCTACAGAGAGCTGGACGAGAAGGGCATGACGCTGGACTTCGGCTTCAGCGAGGAGGGCGAAAAGAACGACGAGCGCGCGATCAAGCTTACGAAAAAGCAGGTGCGCGGCGCATGGCTGCGGTACATCTTCCAGGTGCATTCCGCTTACCAGTATGAGATGCTTCAGGGTGTTTCCTTCGCGGAATCCATGGGCTATACGCTGAACATCCTCTACAAGGACGATCACAAGAAGTTCACCGAGGAATGGCAGAAGCATCTGCAATTCTACAACACCGAGCCCAACTTCGGCTCGATGATTTTCGGCATCACGACGGCGATGGAGGAAGACCGCGCCAACGGCATGGATGTCTCCGTCGAATCGATCCAGATGGTCAAGACCAGCCTTATGGGCCCGATCGCCGGCGTCGGCGATACGGTCATTCAGGGCGCGCTCTGCCCGATCTTCTGCGGCATCGCCATCAACCTGACGATGGGCGGCAGCTATTACGCGCCGTTCGTCTACGCCTTCGGCATGACGATCGCGCTGTGGTTCCTTGCGCGGGCGCTCAATGACATGGGCTATCGCCTCGGACGCCGCGCGGTGGAGGTCCTGCTCGGCAACGGCGTTCTGAACATGGTCGTCAACGCGATGGGCATCATCGGCTGTATGGTCCTGGGCGGTCTCGCCGCGCAGTTCGTCACGGTCAATACGCCGCTGGTCTTCACGACCATCGCCGCGCAGACGGCAGAGGAGACGGCGCAGGTATTCTCGCTTCAGACGGACCTGTTTGACGTTCTGCTCAAGGGCTTGCTGCCGCTGGGCTTTACGATGCTGACCTACCGCCTGATCAAGAAGCAGTGGTCGACCAACAAGGTGCTGGTCCTGCTGCTCGCGATCGGTCTGGTCTTCGGCGCGCTTGGGATCCTGAGCGCCTGATCGATCAAACCCGCCTCCATAGCGCCGCAGCAGGCGCTATGGAGGCACAACGACAAGACTTGGAGGTTTTGAAATGGAAAAAATGAGAGCTGCTGTTATCACAAAAGTCGGGACGTGCGAAATTCGCGAGTATGACCGCCCCGTTCCTGCGGCAAACGAGGTTCTGATCCAGAACAAAGCTTGTGCACTGTGCACATGGGAGACCCGCGTATTCTATGGTATCAAGCAGATGAAAATGCCCTATGTTGAGGGGCACGAGGTATCCGGCGTCGTCGTTGCGAAGGGCGCTGAGGTTTCCGACGAGTGGGCGATCGGAGAAAAGGTGATCGTCCGTAAATTCTGGTCGTGCGGGCACTGCTATTTCTGCCGCAAGGGCTTCGGCACCCAGTGCATCACGCCCGATCCCAACGCGGAAAAATATGAAGCCAACGGCGGCTTCTGCGAATATATGGTCGTTCCGGCATCGGACCTGTTCAAATGCAGTCAGGACATCCCGTTTGAAAAATCCGCGCTCGCAGAGCCGATCTCCTGTGTCATCCACAGCATCGACAAGGGCAGGATCGACCTGGGCGACGACGTTCTGGTCATCGGTGCGGGCATCATGGGAATGCTGCACATTCAGCTCGCGAAGCTGCGCGGCGCGCGCGTCATCGTCAGCGAGATCGACGAAAACCGCCGGAAGCTGGCGCTGGAGATGGGCGCGGATGTCGCCTTCTCCCCGCTGGAGCATGACAGCGAGGAATATGTGAAGTCGCTCACCGAGGGGCGCGGCGCGGACGTCGTATTCAACACGGCGAGCTCCGTCGCGGTATCGGAGCTGACGCCCAAGCTGGTCGCGGCGACCGGACGCATCGTGGCGTATTCCTCGCAGCATCCGGACGACCCCGCGGGCATCCGCTTCGGCGATCTGCACAACCGTGAGTATGAGCTGGTCGGCTCGGTCAGCCCGTCGGTGTGGGATTTCCAGCGCGCGGCGAAGCTTATCAGCATGAACGCGCTCAAGCTCGATCCGCTGATCGAGGCGATCTATCCCTTCGAGCAGGCACAGCAGGCATTTGACGCAGCCAAGCCGGGCACCTTCCGCATTGTGCTGCGCATCGGCGAATAAAAATAAGGAGAACAGCATGAAAAGACGGTACTATAACATTTTCCAGGCAGACGAAAAGGCGGTCATCATGGCGTTTGACGACGGCGTGCTGGGACAGTCGGAACTCGACATCCCGTATGTCCTGAAGGAAGCGCGCGCCGGCGGCATCGACGCGGTGCTGACGACCTATGGCATTGCGAAGTATTTCCAGAAGGAGATCGGCAACCTCGGTCTGATCCTGCGCATCGACCGCGGCGGCTCCATCCTTGCCCCGCGCGAGGGCGAGCCGGGCATCGGCTATACGATCGAGCAGGCAATCAAGCTCGGCGCGGACGGCGTGATGTGCATGGGCTTCCCCGGCACGGAGTCGGACTATGAGATGGCGACGATGATGCGCGATCTGGTCGGTCTGTGCGACGAATGGGGTCTGGTGTGCGCGGCGGAGATGCTGCCCTGCGGCTTCAGCGAGGACCCGGCGGACCATTCCATCCCCAACGCGAAGATCGCCTGCCGCTTCGCGAGCGAGAACGGCGTGGACTTTATCAAGGCGCAGTTCATCGGGACGAAGGACGAATACGCGCAGGTGGTGCGCAACGCGTTCGCGCCGATGCTCATCCTCGGCGGCGGCGAGAAGAGTGACCGCGAGGTGCTGCAAATGACGCATGACGCGATGGAGATCGGCTGCAAGGGCGTCGTATACGGAAGAAATTTCTTCAATTCCAAGCATACGCGCAAGATCGTCCGCGCGGTCTGCGCCGTGGTACACGGCGGCGCGAGCGTAGACGAGGCAATGAAGCTCATAGAAGCGGACTGAGCTCCGGCTTCTAAAAGAATAAGGAGGAGATCCAAATGGCAAACAACATCGTTTTTTCGAGAATCGACAGCCGTCTGATCCACGGTCAGGTCGCAACAAAGTGGACGACAAACTACAGAGTGACGCATATCCTGGTGGTGGATCGCGCATCTGCCACGGACGATTTCCTCTCGATGATGCTCCGCATGGCGGCACCGATGGGGACAAGCGTCGTGGTGGCGACGCCGGAAAAGGCGGCGGAAATGTATGAGAAGGGCGAGCTGGCAAACGGACGCTGGTTCTGCCTGTTCAAGGACGTTGAGAACGTCGCGCAGGCGTTTGACGCGGGGCTGAAGATGGAATCGCTGGACGTCGGCAATCTGCCCATGCGCGAAGGCGCGAAGAGCGTCCTGCGTTCGATCAGCGTGACGCAGAAGGATATCGATATGCTGCGCCACTGCGCCGAAGGCGGCATGGAGATCTATTTCCAGATCTTCCCCGGCGACCCGAAGCTGACGCTTGAAAAGGCGGAAGAGAAGTTCTCAAAGTGACGGAGGGCGGAATATGATTTCAATCTTACTTGTATCGCATAATCAGCTGTGCCGCGAGATGGTAAACAGCGCCAAAATGATCATCGGCGAGGAGAGCTTCTCGAAGGTGGATTATCTGGAGCTGCTGCCGACGGACAGCGCGGAGAGCTTTCAGGAAAAGGTAGAGCAGAAGCTGCTTCAGCTCAAGTCCCCGGATGGCGTACTGCTGCTGGCGGACCTCTTTGGCGGCTCGCCCTGCAACGCGAGCACGCTCTACTGCTGCCGGCTGAGCCGGAGCGGCAATGAGAGCTGCCCGCTTGCCTGCGTGAGCGGCGTGAATCTCGGGATGCTGATCGAAGCGGTCTCCTCGCGCGACTACATGACGCTGGGGGAGCTGAAGAACACCTGTATCGAGACTGGCAGAAGCGGCATCTGCGATACGATGGAGCGCTTTTTCAGCGCGTGAGACACACGGCAGCCGGACGCGCGTCCGGCTGCCGGCCGAATAAAATGTGTGGAGCGAGGAAGATGAACCATCTGGAACAAACGGACCTGACGACCGGCACCCTCTGGAAGAAGCTGCTGCGCTTTGCATTGCCGTTTCTGCTGACGAACATCCTTCAGACGCTTTACGCTCTGACAGACCTGTGGTTCGTGGGGCGGTTTTCCGACGCGGCGGACCTCTCGGCGGTGACGGTCGGAAGCCAGATCCTCAGC
>CAKTVN010000044.1 GCA_934623545.1 uncultured Oscillospiraceae bacterium | reverse complement strand
CAGATTGAGCGTGCCGGAGCTGAGCGTCACCAGCCCCTCGCGCGGCTCCGACGGCGTCAGAAACGGCAGCCCGAAGTACTCCGTCACGCCCTCGGAAAGCGCCGCCGCGACCTCCTCCAAATTGCCGGTCAGCCAGTTCGCATCCTCCTCGTTGTCGTGGTAGCCCAGCTCCGCCAGCACTGACGGCGCCGCCGTCCGGCGCACCTCGCCGATGATCGTCGTCGGAAGCGCCCGCACCCGCTCCGGCAGCGGGTAGATGGGCTTGAGGTTGTCGACCAGAATGTTCGCCATCCGAAGCCCCTCCTCGCTCGTCGGGAAATAGTAAATGTCGATCCCGCGCTGCCGCCCGGCAAGCGCCTCGGGCGATGCGTTGGAGTGCAGCGCCAGATGGAAGTCGTAAGTACCGGCGTTTGACTGCCGGATGGACTGCGCCGCGCTCCCATTCGGGTCGTTGCGCGTGACGTTCACGCCGCTCGCGAACAGATACGGCTCCATCCGGTCCGCCAGCTGATTCATCCAATACTGCTCGTTTCCGGTCGTGACATAGGGGTTAAAATCCTGCGTAGAAGGGCTCAGAAACAAAAAGGGCATATGCAAGCCGCCTTTCACATTTTTTGCCATCCTATGCAGCCGCGCGTGTTTATGCGCATAAAATTCAAAAAGCTTCCGGTTTTCGGTTTACAGACCGCACGGATTGTGGTAGGATAGACGAGATCAAGCGTCAGTTGACAAGGGCAGACACGGTTTTTCATGGGACAAAACAACGTCTGGCTTCGTTATTCTCGTCGATGGGGCGCGACGCAAGTCAAGGACGATCACGCAGCAGGCGGCGGTCCAATCCGGTCCGCAAGCGCGGTTGCCCTTGCCAGCTGACGCAAGCGAAGGAGCAGAAGCAATGCAGTACATTATCCTGGATATGGAGTGGAATCAGCCGTGGCCCGGCTCCCACACGGCAAAAAAGCCGCTTCCCTCGCCCATCCGCGGCGAGATCGTCCAGATCGGCGCCGTGCGCTTGCTGGAGGACCAGACGGTCGCCGATGAATTTCAGATCCTGATCCAGCCGAAGTATTTTAAGAAAATGAACCGCAAGGTCAGCAGCCTGACCGGCATCAAGGACGCGCTGCTGCGCGCCTCCGGCGTTCCGTTTCCAGAGGCAGCCGAACGCTTTCGCAAATGGTGCGGCGAGGACTGCATTTTCCTCGCCTGGGGCTTTGACGACATCGTCGTTCTGAAGGAAAATCTGGCGCTGCACCAGCTGGACGACAGCTGGGTCGGGCACTGGTACAACGCGCAGCTGATCTTCAACGCCCAGACCGACGGCGCGACCGCGCAGCGGGCGCTCAAGACGGCGATGGAAATGATGGGGATCGAGCCGAGCCGCCCCGCGCACGACGCGCTGGGCGATGCCTATCACACGGCGCTCATTTGTAGCCGTCTGCGGCTCGCAAGCGGCATCGCAGACTATGAGCGCGCCGCGAAGGAGCATGAAAACGGCTTCCACGGCGCGGAGCTTCCCGGCTGCATCAAGCGCCAGGTCTATCACGGCTTTGCAGACAAGACCGACGCCCTCGCCGCGATGAGTATGCGCGAAAGCGCCTGCCCGCAGTGCGGCGCGCAGATGCACTGCGGAAAGTGGCTGCCGCAGCCCGGACGGCGCTATATGACCATGGCTGCCTGCCCGGAGCATGGGTCCTATCTGGTGCGCGTCCGCCTCGCCGCCGACCCGGACGGCACACTGCGCGTAAACCGGCTGGTCTACACCGCCGACTCCGACGCGGCGAAGAATTATCAGGCGCTTGCCGCGCAGCCGCGCCGTGCCCACCGGCGCAGAAAGCGCGTCTCGGGCAAGGCGAAGCCGGAAGCCGGAACAGAGGCACAGCGGGCATAGTCAAAACCGCCGGTACGTTGTACCGGCGGTTTTTTATACAAAAATTCTCCATATGAAATACGCATACGGAGGGGCAGCCTCGCAGAGTTCCGCCGCGTGCGGCTCTTCGTGCCAATCGGTTCCCCTTCGCGGCATAGCCGCTTCAGCCTACGCTAAAAAGGTGCCACCGGCACCTTTTCTTAACGCTGCGGTGTCGGATAAAACACTTTACGTGATGCGAGTGTGGAATTTGTGCGCCAACAGCGCACAAATTATGCGCGCGGCATCACGAAATTTCTTCAAACGGAAAACCAGCGAAGCGTTTTCCGTTTGAGCGCTTGTTTACAAGCGCAAAAAAATCCTCCGTATGGGCTTCCATACGGAGGATCGGTTATTTATACAGTGTTTGAGCCCCTGCTCAGCCCGCGGATTCGCTGGGCGTGCGCTCATAGGTCTCGGTCCGGCGAATTTTCGCGCCGAGCGCCGTCAGCTTCTCCACGATATCCTCATAGCCGCGCTCGATGAAATGCGCGTCCTCAATGAGCGTTCTGCCGTCGGCTGCCATCGCCGCGATGACCATCGCCGCGCCGGCGCGCAGATCGCACGCGCGGACCTCGCAGCCGTGCAGCTGCCGGACGCCGTCGATCACGGCGGTCTTGCCCTCGACCTGGATGCTCGCGCCCATGCGGTTGAGCTCGCCCGTGTAGCGGAAACGGTTGTCATAGATGCCCTCGGTGACAAGGCTCGTGCCCTCGGCAAGCGCCATACAGACCGCGATCTGCGGCTGCATGTCCGTCGGGAAGCCGGGATACGGCATCGTCTTGACATTCGACCGGCGCAGACGGCGGTCGCACTCGACGCGGATGGCGTCGTCATACTCCGTCACGCGCGCACCCATCTCGCGGAGCTTCGCGGTAATGCAGTCCAGATGCTTCGGGATGACGTTTTCGACCAGAACGTTGCCGCCGCACGCCGCCGCGGCTGCCATATAGGTGCCGGCTTCGATCTGATCGGGAATGATCGAATACGCGCCGCCGCGCAGGATCTTCACGCCGCGGACCTTGATGACGTCGGTGCCCGCACCGGAGACGCGCGCACCCATCGCGTTGAGGAAGTTCGCGAGATCGACAATATGCGGCTCCTTCGCGCAATTTTCGATGATGGTCATGCCGTCGGACAAAACCGCCGCCAGCAGGATGTTCATCGTCGCGCCGACCGATTCGATGTCCAGGTACACATGACCGCCCCGGAAGCCGCCCTCGGGCGCGTCCGCGCAGACATAGCCGCCGCTCTGCTCGACCATCGCGCCCATTGCCTCGAAGCCCTTGATGTGCTGATCGATGGGGCGGACGCCGAAGTTGCAGCCGCCCGGCATCGCGACGTGCGCGTGACCGAACCGACCGAGCTGAACGCCGATGAGATAATACGACGCGCGGATGCGGCGCACCAGCTCGATTGGCGCCGTGGCGTTGCGCACATGGCGGCAATCGATCTCAAAGGCGTTGCGGGAAAGACGCTTGATCTGCGCGCCCATGTCGCTGAGGATCTCCAGCAGGAGCCGGACATCGGAAATATCCGGGACATTTTCGATGTGGCACACGCCGTTTACAAGCAGCGTTGCCGGTAAGATCGCGACGGCGGCATTCTTCGCGCCGGAAATGGGGACGGAGCCGCTGAGACGGCTGCCGCCCTGAACGTGATATTGAATCAATGTAAAACCCTCTTTATGTAAAGAGTATTTGCGAATTTCTGCGAATTAGCAAAGACAAATCATGCCTTGGAAGGCATTCCGGACCTTGCCGGAAGCATTCTAAGCATACCATATCCGGCGTGGAATGTAAAGGAAAAATGACAAACCGGAGACAAAAAACTTTATAATTTCTTAAGAATTTGCCCTTGTTGAAAAAATGCGCATCGCGGCGAAAAAAGTGCCCCCTCGACCAGCTCAGTTCGCCTCGCCATGCGCGCCTTCCAGCGTGCTGATCTCCCGCGTCAGACCGTTCACGCAGAAGCTGCCCGTGTCCGTCTCGATCACCCAGACCGGCGTCAGGCGCACCGACGCGGAGGCAGACTCCGTGTGGCGATAGCACTGCCGCACAGACGTGATCTCACTTCCGACCCAGCCGAGCGCCTCGCGCCCGGAGAGCAGCGCCACCAGCGCGTCGGCGCAGGAGATGCAGGCGTTTTCGCTCGTGCGCGCGACCTGCGACGCACCGGTGAAAAACGTGCCCTCGATCCCGCTCAGACTCCCGTTGGTATAGGTCAGCCGCAAGCCCTCGGAGAGGACCGGCACGCCCAGAATGTTCTGCCCCGCTGCGACTTCGTAAACGCCCGCGCTCACGCGCTGCGGCTCGGATACATCCTGCGCCGCGAAGCCCATTTTGCGCAGCAGCTTTTTCGCTGCATCCGCCGGCTCCTGCGTGCTCTGTGCGCCGGACAGGGTCGCGGTGAACGTGCCGTCCGCGCGGAACGCGCAGCTTCCCGCCGCGGCGGAATAGGTGCTTGCATAGTGCGTCGAGTCCGGCATCAGCACGGCATCCGCGCCCAAAAGCGCCTGCGCCGCCACAGCGGCATCCTCCCGCTGCGCACCCAGCTCGATGGCATACAGGCTGACGCTGCGCGGGAGCGCCGCGCCGTTCAGACGGATGTCATATGAGGCGAACAGCTCCTCCAGCTGCTGATGCAGCGCCTCCTCGGCGCGCACCTGCTCCAGCCGCGCCGGAACGATCTGGACCAGAAGGCAGACCACGCTCAGCAGCAAAATCAGCAATATCAGATTTTTGATTTTGGATACCGGCATGACCTGCCCTCCTTTCGTTTGACCTTTTATGGCTGCACTGCGCAATTCGACAAGCAATTTTTCAGTTCTGCCCTAACTATCTCTGCGCCACCCGGCGCTCAGCGCGCCGTCCGCCGCGTCCTGATAGCAGACCTGCAGGCGGCTGCCCTGCGATACGATCGCCGCAGCCTGCGCCGCCGGGATCAGCGAGACGATCTGCGTCTGCGTGCTGTAGCTGCGCAGGCGCATCCGTAGCTCCGTCAGCGTGCTTCCGCTGAAGCGCGCCGTCACGGCGTGCTCGCCGTCCTTCTGTAAGACCGACGCGCCGCTGAGCACGTAGTCAAAGGCGCACTGCGCGCCGTCCTCTGTCTGTGTAAAGTCACTGAGATACAGCCGCGCCTCGGTGGAAAGCTGCGCGTTGATCTGCCCGAGCAGCGCGCGCACCAGCTCGATGCGGCTTCCGGCGTCCTCCGCCGCCGCAGTAAAGCGCGCCGCGTCCGCGTCCGCGCTCAGAAGCAGCGTTCCGTCCGCCGAAATGCGCAGCTTCGCGTCCGATTCCGAGAAAAAGGCGTTGCCCTCCGCATCCGTATAGCTCGCGTCGCCATAGGGATTGAAGCCCAGCTCGGAGGCAAGCGCCGTGATGAAGCGCGCGTCGCACGGATTCTGCGCGCTCGCCTCCGGCACCTGCGGCGTCTGCCCGCCGACGAGCACGCATGGGTCGAGCCCCGCGTAAACGCCGCTTCCGTCCTCCATCGCGAAAAAGCTCCCGTCCGGGCGGTATCCGTCCAGCAGCTGCAAAAGGCTCTCGCCCGAAATGCCGGTCTCGCAGACCCAGCAAGCCTCGCCGCGCAGATACAGGCGCACCTCGCCGCTCTCCTGCACGGACAAAACGTACATCGCGGCGGACTGCCCCATCTCCTGCGTCTGCGCGCCGAGCCACGACGCCAGCACCCCGGATGGGATCGCCGCCGGATAGCTCAGCGTCACGCCCGTCCCGGAGATGGCGGCATAGAGCTTTTGCAGCGTCGTTTCCTCTGCCGAAGACGCGGTCTCGAGCGCCTGACCAAGCGTGCTGCCAAGCGCCTCATACAGCCCGTCCAGCGTGGAAAAGTCATACTGTGCGCTGTAGCGCCCGGCGGAATTTCGCACGGAGATCGCAAGCGGCTGCGCCGCGTCGAGCCCCGCCGGAGCCCTTTCCGTATAGGTCAGCTCCGCCTGACTGAGCCCGAAGAAGCCCGCAAATGGCTTCAGCACGGCGGACAGCCGCGGGACCGACGCCAGCGTCCGCGTCGGAACCGCCAGCAGCGCCAATACCAGCACCGCAAGTGCCAGCAGCACGATCAGCAGGTCCTTTCCGATCTCGATCCATCTGCGCTTCATATCGGGGCTCCTTTCCTCTGAAATACTCCGCCGGGCGCAGGGCGCGCCCTTCGGAGGCTCTGGTCTTTGCGCGGCGCTCAGTCCGCCGCGGCGGGCAGCGTGATCGTCACATCCGTGCCCTCGCCGTAGACCGACTCGATGCGGATGTCGCCCTTGTGCTGGTTGAGAATTTCACGCGCGATGGACAGTCCGAGTCCTGTTCCGCCGGACTCGCGCGAGCGCGCCTTGTCGACACGGTAGAACCGCTCAAACAGCCGCGGCAGGTCCTTTTCCGGGATGCCGATGCCGTTGTCCGAGACGCGGACGTAGACGTTTTTGCCGCTGCGCCCGGCGCTGATCTCGATCTTTCCGCCGTCGGGCGTGTATTTAATGGCGTTGGAGACGATGTTCATGATGACCTGCTCGATGCGCTCGCGGTCGCCGTTGACCTCCGGCATATTCTCCTCGCAGTGGAACGTGAGCGTATGTCCGTGACTCTCGGCGTTGAGCGCCACCGCCTCATAGACGCTCCGCACTGCCTGCGCGAACGAAAAGCGGGAGACGTTCATCTCCATCTTTCCGTAGTCGATCTTGCTGAGCGTCAGCAGATCCTGTACAATGCGCGTCATGCGGTCCGCCTCGCTGACGATGACGCCCATGAAATTGTTGTGCAGCTCCGGCGAGAGCTCGTCTCCGGCGGCGATGATGGTCTCGGCGTAGGATTTGATGTTGGTCAGCGGCGTGCGCAGCTCGTGCGACACGTTCGCGACAAATTCGCGGCGCGCCTGCTCGCTGCGGCGCTGCTCGGTCACGTCGTGAATGACGACCATGACGCCGCCCGGCGCCTGATCGGCGGAATAGGGCGCCATGAACAGCTCCAGCTCCCGCTCGCCGACGGTCTTCTGCGCCTCAAGATACTGTGGGCGCTTGAGCGTCAGGATCTGGTCAAAATCCGCGTCCCCGGCGAAAATTTCCGAAAAGCACGTCGTCGGGTCCATTGACCGCGAGAGCATCTGCGCGGCGGCGGGGTTAAAGTGGATGACCTGCCCGGTCGCGGAGAAGGCGACGACGCCGTCCGTCATGTGCAGAAAGAGGGTCGAGAGCTTGTTGCGCTCGTTTTCCACCTCAGAAAGCGTATCCTGCAAAACCTGCGCCATGTAGTTGAAGTTCCGCGTCAGCACGCCGATCTCGTCGCGGCTCGTGACCTCCAGCTTCTGCGAGAAGTCGCCCGCGGCGACCTGCCGCGTGCCGGTCGTCAGCGCACGGATGGGCGTGATCAGGATCTGCGCCAGCAGGAACGCCAGCACCAGACAGATGACCAGCCCCAGCGCGAGCGCCTGCAAAATGATGTTCAGGACCTCGCCCGTCAGATCGTCCACCGTGACCTTGTTGTCGCGGACATAGACGATGTAGCTGGCGCTCTCGGTCCGGACCGGGACCGCCAGGTCCATATAGCTGCTCGCGATCGAGCTCTCCTGCCCGACCGAGCCGTTCATGGCGGACAGCACGTTCGCCGTGATGTCCACGCTCCTCTGCTGGTCGGAGCCTGCCAGCACTGTGCCCGTCGGGGACAGGACGTAGACGTTTCGCCCCGAGATGTCAATGCCGAGCCCGGACTGCGCCATCAGCAGCTCCTTCATCTCGCGCGGCGCGTCCTCGGACTGCTGCGCAAGCGTCTGAAGCTGGGCGATGAAGTCCTGTGAGAAGGTCTGCTCCATCTGCACGTAAAATTCCGAAATGTAGAAATTGCCGACGCCGTTGATGAGAAACGCGCCGATAACGGTCATAAGCGCCAGGATCAGGATCGCAAGGATCATGACCAGCTTCATTCGCAGCGAACGCACAGCCAGCGCCCCCTTTCCGGTAAAATCAGAGAACCTGCGCTTCGCGCGTCACGGCGCGAAATAATAGCCGACGCCGCGCTTGGTCATGATGAACGCGGGCTTGCCGGGATCGTCCTCGATTTTTTCCCTCAAGCGCCGGACCGTCACGTCCACCGTGCGCATATCGCCGAAATAGTCATAGTTCCAGACCTTCTGCATCAGATCCTCACGCGTAAAGACGCGCCCCCGCTCGCGCAGGAGATAGAGCAGCAGATCAAATTCCTTCTGCGTCAGCTCCACCGGCGCACCGTTTTTGGTCACGGTGAACGACGCCGGGTCGACCGCGAGACTCCCCGCCTGCAAAAGCTCGCCCTTCGGGCGCACGCCGTAGTCCAGATCGCGGCGGCGGATGTTCGCCTTCACGCGTGCCATCAGCTCGCGCATGGAAAACGGCTTTGTGATGTAGTCGTCCGCGCCGGCTTCCAGCCCGAAGACCTTGTCCGTCTCCTCCTCGCGGGCGGTCAGCATGATGACCGGCGTCACTCTGCCCTCTCTGCGGATGGCAGCGCAGATGTCGAAGCCGTTCATCTTCGGCAGCATCACGTCCAGCAAAATAAGGTCCGGGTCGCCCTCGAGCGCCAACTTGAGTCCAGTCTCGCCGTCCAGCGCCTCCATCGTCGCATAGCCCTCGCGCTTGAGGTTGAATTTGAGGATTTCAACGATCGCCTTCTCGTCCTCGACGATCAATACGGTTTTTCCCATGAGAAACCTCCTTATCCGCGCCGAAGCGCCTTGGGATAGTGATTTTTCAGCTGCCCGCCAGAGCCCTTCGCCCATCCGAGCGACAGCCCGTCGACGCGCACGAGCGTCCAGCCCGTCTGCTCGCCGGGGATGGCTTCGCCCGCGAGATAGCGCCGGAGCGCGTCCGAGCCGTTTTCCAGCTCCGCAACGCTCTGCGCCGATTTCAGCCAGAGCGCCCATGCGTGCGCAGGCTCAAACCGCCCGCGCAGCGTCTGCCCCAGCTCCAGCCCCGCACGCAGGACCTTCAGCCCGCGCAGCTGCGGCAGCTGCTTCGGCGCGAGATAGACCGTCTCGCCGAACAGCACCGGATAGCCCTCCGGCAGCGCCGCGCCGCTCGCGCGGCAGAAGCTGCGAAACTCCGGACTGAATGCACCGGACGGCTCCGCCGCAGATTCAAACGCATCCTCTCCGCACTTTTTCAGCACGGCGGCATAGTGCCCCTCGCCGCGCAGTCGGTGCGGCCAGAGACGGAAGGTATGCTCCAGCCCCGGCGCGGGGTCGTCGACCCAGTCGGGTCTCCCGGGCGAGAACCATGGCGCGCCGACGCGCTCGATCTCAAAATCGGGATGCGACTTCAAAAACGCGCTGATCACGCCCTCGTTTTCCTGCGGGGAAAAGGTACAGGTCGAGTAGACCAGCCGCCCGCCGCCGCGGAGCATCTTTGCCGCGCTGTGCAGGATCTCCTCCTGCCGGTGGGCGCACATGGCGACCGTCTCCTCGCTCCAGTCGGTCACAGCGGCTTCCTCCTTGCGGAACATCCCCTCGCCGGAGCACGGCGCGTCGACCAAAATCTTATCGAACCAGCACGGGAACCGCTCCGCGAGCCGCCTCGGATGCTCGCTCAGCACCAGCGCGTTTGCCACGCCCAGCCGCTCCATGTTCCCGGAGAGAATTTTCGCGCGCTTCGGCTGGATCTCATTGCTGACCAGCAGCCCCTCGCCGCGCAGCGCGGCGGCAAGCTGCGTGCTTTTTCCGCCCGGCGCGGCGCACAGATCGAGCACCCGCTCGCCGGGGCGCGCCTCCAGCAGACCCGCGGGCGCCATCGCGCTCGGCTCCTGTAAATAATACAGCCCTGCGTCGTGATACGCGCTGAGCCCGGGGCGCGTCTGCGGGTCATAGTAGTAGCCGTTCTCCGCCCACGGCACCGGGCGCAGCCCGAATGCGTCCAGCGCGGGCGGCACGTCGGTTTTCAGCGGATTGAGCCGCAACCCGAGATTGCGCGGCAGATCATAGGACGCGAGAAACGCGTCAAATTCCGCGCCCAGCAGCGTCCGCATCCGTGTTACAAAGCCCTCCGGCAGCATTGCACATCCCCCTTCGGCGTTTTTCGTGTCCTTCGGCAGCAACACCGCCAAAATGACATTCTGACTCCAATTTTACACATATTATACCGCACCGCGCCGCATTCGGCAAGTGGCAGACACGCCTAAGCCTAAGCCTAAGCCTAAACCTAAGCATAAGCTTATGCTTAGGTTTAGGCAAAGTAATAAGT
>CAKTVN010000043.1 GCA_934623545.1 uncultured Oscillospiraceae bacterium | reverse complement strand
CCCCATCATCTTTCTCGGCGGCAGGTTGATGATCGCGACCAGCGTCGTGCCGACCAGCTCCTCCGGCTTATAATACTTCGCAATGCCCGAGAGGATCTGGCGGTCCGTTCCGGAGCCGTCGTCGAGCGTGAACCGCAGCAGCTTGTCCGATTTCTTGACCGCCTCGCAGGCTTTGACCTTGACGGCACGGAAGTCAGACTTGCAGAACGTGTCAAAATCGACCGGCTTTTCCTCAAACGGCTCGATCTCCAGCGCGGGAAGCTGCGCCTTCAGCTGCTCCTGATGCAGCTGCTCCAGCGCCTCGAGCGCCTTTTCCGTGTCGACGCGCGGGAAGACCGCATCGCCCTTGTGCACCGTGACGTTTGCGGGCAGTGAGCCCCATACATTCGCGGTGTCCCAGACCGTCACCGACGCGTCCGCACCGATCTGCGCGAAAATCTTCTCGCAGGAGGTGGGGATGAACGGCAGCAGCAGCGTCGTGCAGATGCGGATGGACTCCAGCAGGTTATACATGACCGACGCAAGGCGCGGCTTGTTTTCCTCGCTCTTGGCAAGCGCCCACGGCATCGTCTCGTCAATATACTTGTTGGCACGCTGGATGCACTTGAAGATCTCCTCCAGCGCGTTCTGGAACTGGAATTTCTCCATCTGTGCCTCATAGCGGTCGCGCAGACCCGAGAGCATGGCGATCAGCTGTCCGTCCGGCTCGCCTTCGGCGCGGCACTCCGGGAGCGTACCGCCGAAATACTTCTCGACCATCGCCGTCGTGCGGGAGACGAGATTTCCGAGATCGTTCGCAAGGTCCGTGTTGATGGTGCTGATCAGCAGCTCGTTGGAGAAGTTGCCGTCGGAGCCAAAGGGGAACGTGCGCAGCAGGAAGAACCGCAGCGCATCCACGCCGAACATCTCTGCCAGCACATAGGGGTCGACGATGTTGCCCTTGGACTTGGACATTTTGCCGCCGTCCAGCAGCAGCCAGCCGTGCCCGTATACCTTCTTTGGCAGCGGCAGATCGAGGCTCATGAGCATCGCCGGCCAGATGATGGAATGGAAGCGGACGATCTCCTTGCCGACAAAGTGCACATCGGCGGGCCAGTATTTGTCGAGATCGTGATACCGGTCGTTCTCAAAGCCGAGCGCGGTCATGTAATTGAACAGCGCGTCGATCCAGACATAGACCACATGACCCGGATCGAAATCGACCGGCACACCCCAGGTAAAGCTCGTGCGGGAGACGCACAGATCCTCCAGACCCGGGTCGATGAAGTTGTTGACCATCTCGTTGACGCGGGACTTCGGCTCCAGGAAATCCGTCTCTGTCAGCAGCTTGCGCACACGACCGGCATATTTGGACAGGCGGAAGAAATATGCCTCCTCCTCCGCGTCATGGACCTCGCCGCCGCAGTCGGGGCAGCGCCCATCCTTGAGCTGACTCTCGGTCCAGAAGGACTCGCACGGCGTGCAGTATTTGCCCTTATAGGAGCCCTTGTAAATGTCGCCGTTTTCATACATCTTTTTGAAGATCTTCTGGATCGCCGCGACATGGTAGTTGTCCGTTGTGCGGATAAAGCGATCGTTGGAGATGTTCATCAGCTTCCAGAGGTCCAGAACGCCCTTGGGACCTGTGACGATGTTATCCACAAACTGCTGCGGCGTGACGCCGGCAGCCCTCGCCTTTTCCTCGATCTTCTGACCGTGCTCGTCCGTTCCGGTCAGGAACATGACGTCATAGCCCTGAAGCCGCTTGTAGCGCGCCATCGCGTCGGTCGCGACCGTGCAGTAGCTGTGCCCGATGTGCAGCTTCGCCGAGGGATAGTAGATCGGCGTTGTAATATAGAAGGTTTTCTTGCATTTTTCGCACATGACTGTTTCCTCTTTTCCCGCCGCCGCCGAATGAAAGCGCGGCGCAGTGTTACTCTTTAGGATAACCGTTTTCCGCCGATTTGTCAAATTTTTTGAGCCCAGAGGGCGCAATTCCGTCACCCCCGAAGGGGTGAGACTCTTTTGCGACCGGAGGGCGCAATGCCGCGCCAAAGGCGCGGAGCTCTTTTCCGGATTCACCGGAAGTGCTGTTTTTTACAGCGACGCTGTAACTGTGCCTTCGGCGACCATATCTTTTCCCTCTTGCGGGAAAAGATATGGAAGAAAAGGGCGCTGGACGCGTTCTATCGCGCTGACGCGCGAAAAGGCATTTTGCTATGTTGTACGTGTTATCGTTACACTTTCCGTAGTCCGAACGCCCTGACGGGCGACCGTCCAATCGGGTTTTCTGAGCGCACGATAAATAGCACGTGTCGTTAAGTTCGCGCCCGTTGAATATTTGACGTATGAAATTCGAGAAGTTTTCGACCTTATGTAGGGGCGGACGACCTCGCGCAGCCGTCAGCGACGAAGGAGCGCTACGGATGCGGCATACCCCTTGCGGGTGCTGTCCGCCCGACCGCGCACGGCGTGCGCGGAAGGCTTCTGCGGTGAAATTCACTTCATTTCTCTCTTTCCAATAATCTAAACACCGGTTCGGCTTTTGGCAGTTCGCCGCCCGCAGCGCTCCATCCCGCCAAAAATGCCGCGCGCACCAAATCAAAAAGCGCCTGCTGCATTTCGTCATATTCGTGCCGTTCCAAAAAATTTCCGAACGCTGCCTCAAACAAATCATTCACAGGATGCTCACCTCATTCTGATTTTAGCGAAAATTTCGCTAAAAGTCAATATCAAGACGTCTCTCCCATTATAATTCTGCATGAAATGGAGGGATTGCCTATGTATCCGCGGATTCGGGCGCTGCGGGAGGACCGTGATCTTACGCAGCGTGAGATGGGCGAGCTTCTCTCATGCAGCCAGCGTGTTTACAGCAATTACGAGCGCGGTGATGTGGACATCCCGACCTCGGTCCTGATTCGTCTCGCCGACTTCTATTCGGTCTCCGTTGACTATCTGCTCGGCAGAACAAACAACCCAAAAGTGAATTTGTAAAGCGGAAGCGTTCGGACAAACGCTTCCGCTTTTGGCTTATTTCCCCACGCAAAAGCGCTCAAAAATGCGATTTGTAATATCCTCGCGCATGGTGCGCCCGGTGACTTCGCCGAGGGCGGACATGGCGGCTTCGACGTCGACCAGGACGGCGTCCGGTGTCATTCCGGCGTGAAGAGACGAAAGAGCGGCGTCGAGAGACTTCCCGGCGCGCAGGACAGCGTCTGCCTGACGCTCGTTTGAGAGAATGGAGCCGTCGCACGGCGCGCCCTCGGGGAAGGTCAGATCGAGCGCCTGCTCCAGAAGGTCGAGCCCCTCGCCGGTTTTGGCGCAGACGGGCACGACGCAGTCAAACGGCAGGTCTGAGGGCTCCAGCACGGGCGGAAGATCGGACTTATTGAGCACAGCGATGGCGTGCGGGGCGTCGAGCGCGGCGCACATCGCTTCGCGGTCGGCGTCGTTCAGGGGGCGGCTGCGGTCGCAGACGAAGAGGGCGAGCTCCGCACCCTTTGCCGCCTCCACCGCGCGCGCGACGCCTATTTTTTCGATTTGGTCGTCCGTCTCGCGGATGCCCGCGGTGTCGAGCAGACGCAGCAGATGGCGACCGAGCGTGACGGACTCCTCTACCGTGTCGCGGGTGGTGCCGGCAACGTCGGTGACGATCACGCGGTCATAGCCGCAGAGCGCGTTGAGCAGGCTCGATTTTCCGACGTTTGGGCTGCCGAGAATGACGGCACGGACGCCGTTTTTCAGCCGCTGCCCGCGGCGGAAGGTGGTGAGCAGCGCGGCAAGGTCGTTTACGGCGCGCTCCAGAACGTCGCGGTGCTGGCGCAGCTCAAAGGGCTCAATGTCCTCGTCCGGATAGTCAAGTACAGCGTGAAAATGCGAGCAGACGTCGACGAGCGAGAGATAGATCGGATCGACGCGGCGGAGCATGGCGCCGCCGACCTGACCGGCGGCGTTCGCGGCGGCATCGGCGGTCTCGGCGTCGATGAGGTCGATGACGGCCTCCGCCTGTGTGAGGTCCATGCGTCCGTTCAGAAAGGCGCGGCGGGTAAATTCCCCCGGTCCTGCCTGCCGGAAGCCCGCGGCGAACAACGCGCGCAGCCCGGCGGCGAGCACGGCGGGCGAGCCGTGACACTGAAATTCGGCGGCATCCTCGCCGGTATAGGAGTGCGGCGCGCGGGAGACGACGGCGACACACTGGTCGATGACGCGCCCCTGATCGTCCAGAAGCGCGCCGAGCGTCATATGGCGGTCCGGAAGCTCGCAGAGCGACTTGCCGCCAGAGGCGCGGAAAACGCGGGCGGCGGCTTCGATACAGCCGTCGCCGGACATTCGTAAAATGCCGATGCCGGAGCGGACCCAGCCGGTGGCAACGGCGGCGATCATTTGTGACATGGCTTCTCCTTCGGCTCAGCGCCAGACGACGTCCATGCCCTTGAGCATGAGCGGATTGATGTTCAGAACGGCTTTGTCCCCGAGCGAGCACTTGACATCGGTCACGTCGCAGACGGTGTGCAGCATCCCGCTGTGCCCCAGCACGCGGCAGCGCTTGCCGTTGACGGTGACGTAGATCGCCTTGCGGAGGAAGAGCCCCTTGAAGCCGGAGAGGATCTTGCGGAGGCAGTCGCGCGGGCGGAAGATGTCGTTCCCCATTTCGCAGCCAAAGCCATGATACCAGCCCACGGACAGGACGGCGACGCGGGTGGGCTTGCGCGCCTTCCACGCCGCGCCGTAGCCGCAGGTGTGTCCCTTCGGGAGCCAGCGCAGCTCTTCGATGCTCGCTTCGCAGGCGCCGACGCGCTTGAGCCCGTAGCTGCCCTTGAAGGAGAGCCTGCCGAGGATGGCGGAGCCGATGCGGACCGCGCCCATTGTGAGGTCCGGGAAGCGGAGCAGCGCGGCGGAATTGCTGATGTGCGCAAGTCCGGTCTCGTATCCGGCGGCGGTGATCGCCTTGAGAACGGTCTGGAAATCCGCCGACTGCTGATAGGTCTGCTTTTTGTTGCAGAAGGCGGAATGCAGGTGCGTATAGATGCCGGTCACGGCGATGCTGTCCATATAGGAATAGACGGAGAGGATCTTGTCGAGCTCGTTCGGCAGAAAGCCATAGCGCCCCATGCCGGTGTCGATCTTGATATGCGCCTCGGCGATGGCGCCGCGCTGGGTGGCGATGCCGTTGAGCGCGGCGGCGTCATCCTGACTGGAGACGGTGAGGGTCGCGTTCAGATCCAGCAGCTGGTGAATTTCATCGGAATCCGCGGTGGGGCGGAGCATCAGGATCTGCTCCTGTTCATAGCCCGCCTCGCGCAGGGCGCGGACCTCGCCGATCTCTGTGACGGCGAAGCGCGTGATACCGGCGTCGCGGCAGACGGACGCCATCTCCAGAAGCCCGAGACCGTAGCCGTTGCCCTTGAGCACGGTGATGACGGCGGCGCTGCCCGCGCGCTTTTTGATGTTTTCCAGATTTTTGCGCACATCGGCGCTTTCTACGATATAGGCTTTCATACGAAGGACTCCTTTCCGCGCAGCCCATAAAAGCTCGGATTTGGGGGAGGAAGACAGCGGCTTCGTTATTTCCCGCGGTTTTTGATGAGGTAGACGCGGCGGCGCAGCTCCTTGAAGACGGAGGTGCCATGCTCGACGCACCAGTAGATGAACGGGTCTAGCACGAGGTCCATCTCGCCGACAAATTCGGTGAAATCGCCGCCGAAGCCCTGTTTGAAGCGGAACAGACCGTAGAGCGGGTTGTCCTCGGACACGTCGCCGGAGACGCCGCGGAAGTCATAGACGCGGCAGTGGGTCTCGACCGCCCACTGGATCATGTTCCACTGGAGCAGATAATTCGGCATGAGATTGCGGTGCTCATTGGAGGAGGCGCCGTAGAGATACCAGACCTTGTCGCCGTAGTGGATGGCGAGCGTCCCGGCGATGGGCGTGCCCTCGGGGTCAAACGCCATATAGAGCCGCGCGTGCTCGCCGAGGTTGTCGAGCATTGCCTCGAAATATTCCGGCTTGCGCGTGACGAAGCCGTCGCGCACACCGGTCGTCAGCATGAGGTCTGCAAATGCGGGGACCATTTCCTTGCCGCAGACGCGGATCGCAACGCCCTTGCGCTGCGCAAGGCGGATGTTGTAGCGCCATTTCTGGTGGAAGCCCGCGAGCAGCTCATCCTCGGTCTTGCCGTCGACATTCAGACGGAAGACGTAGCGCGGCTGGATGGCTTCGAAGTTCTTGCCGCCCTCCTTGCAGCGGAAGCCGAAGCTCGAAAGCATGGCGGCAAAGTCCGCATTGGACGAGGGGACGTCGGGGTCGATCTTGATGACGTAGGCTTTGTATTTCTTCGCAAGCTCCTTTGCGCCGGCGAGCAGCTCGGAAAAGGTCTCGCGGTCGTCCAGATCGCAGACGGGACCGCGGCAGCCATACATGAGTGTGCGCCCAATGCCGGGAACCTTGCGCGTCATGAGGGCGAGGCTGCCCTTGATCTTGCCGTCTGCGCCGCGGACGGCGACGGCGTCCCACTGCCACATGGGCTTCTGCTTGCCCCAGAGATAGCTCTGGGCGAAGTTGCCCTTCGGATGGGACTGGACGAAGGATTCATATTCGGAGAGGGTTTGCGCTGTGATAAATTCGTACATTTTGATCCCCACTATACATTTATATAATAATAAATGGAAAAGTTCGGCTTTGACAACCGCTGATTTGCTGATAATTCAATTTATCATACCACATCCGCCGCATGGATGCAAAGGGTACGGTATACTTTTTGCGCGTTTGTGAAAGAATACTCAAAAAAAGGGGGATGAAGCGTGCAGCCGGAGGAGATTCGGGAAATTTTCAAAAACGCGGCGGATTTCGAGGAGCGGACGGTGATCGCGGGCGGAAGAACGCTCACGGTCTTTTTTCTCGATGGGCTGACCTCCGGGGGCGACATTGCGGAGCTGGTCATCCGCCCGCTGCGCGAGGGCTTGCGCGAGGGGGCGGCGGCGGAGCTTCTGGAGCAGGCGGAGACCGGAGCGGTCTGGTGCGCGTCGGTCTCGCGGGCAGGTGATGCGCGGGCGGCGGCAGAGAAGCTGGTGAATGGGTTCTGCGTCGTGGTATTCCCCGGCGAGCCAGAGGCGCTTTGCTTTGAGACGAAGACGGGCGAGAAGCGCGGACCGTCGGCTCCGGAGGCGGAGAGCACCGTCAAGGGGGCGAAGGATGCCTTCACGGAGACGATGCGCACGAATACGAGCCTCGTGCGGCGGCATCTGCGGACGCCGCAGCTGCGGCTGGAACAGTGCGTTTTGGGGAGCAAAACGCTGACGGCGGTGACGCTCTGCTACATCGAGGGCTTCAACGACGAGGCGCGCGTGGAGCGGATGCGGACGCGGCTCGGGGAGATCGAGCTGTCGGGATTGCTGTCCCCGGCGGCGGTGGAGGAGACGGTCACCGGCTCGCGCGCGACGGCGTTTCCGATGCTGGAATACACCGAACGGACGGACAAATTCTGTCAGGGACTTTTGAGCGGGCAGATCGGGCTGCTGGTCGACGGGCTGCCGGAGGGCTTTCTGGCGCCGGTGAGCCTTGGAAAGCTGATGGAGTCGCCGGAGGACCGGGCGGTCGACTATGTTTCGGCGACGTGCGTGCGCGTACTGCGGTATCTGGCGCTGCTGATCAGTCTGCTGCTGCCGGGGCTCTATGCGGCAATGGCGATGCACCATCCGCAGATGATCCCGACGAAGCTGCTGGCGTCGATCATCGAGAGCAAGAAGGACGTGCCGTTTTCGACGATTTTGGAGATCCTGGGGCTGCTGGCAGCGTTTGAGATCTTACAGGAGGCGGGGCTGCATCTGCCGCAGGCGATCGGGACGACGGTGTCGATCATCGGCGGGCTCGTGGTCGGGACGGCGGCGGTAGAGGCGAAGCTTATCTCCCCAGCGGCGCTGATCGTCGCGGCTGCGGCGGGCATCTGCGGCTTTGCGCTGCCGAGCCGGGATCTGTCGGATGCGATCCGGCTCTGGCGCTTTGCGCTGACGGTTTTTGCGGGGGCAGGCGGGCTGTTCGGGCTGACGGTGGGCACGATCCTGCTGCTCATCCACCTTGCGGCGCTCTCGTCGCTCGGCGAGCCGTATCTTGCGCCGTTTTCCGGCGTCGGGACGGGCGGCGCGCTGACGCGCAAGCGGTTTTTCAGAAGGGGACAGACGAAATGAAGCGGATATGGCTGTGGGCGGTGATCGCGGCAGGGCTGGCGCTGAGCGGGCTCGCGCCGATCAGGACGCAGGATGCGGCGGAGCTGCTCCCGGCGCGGGTGCTGCTCATCTGGACGGAGGACGGATGGGTGCATACGCGCTGCGACGCGGGCGCGGAGGGGGCAGGGACCGATCTGGAGGCGGCACTGGCGGACATGGAGCGGACGGCGCAGGGCGCGCTGTTTCTCGACACGGCGGAGCACATCGTGCTGCACGGCGGCGCGAAGGAGCTTACGGCGCAGACGGCGCGCAGCGGGCGGCTCCGTCCTGCGGCAAAGCTTTATCTGAGCGGGAGCGCGCTACCGGACGCCGAACAGGCGGCAGAGTTTTTGCAGACGCATTCAGGCGATGTGACGCTCGGACAGGTGCGGGCGGCGCTGCTCGGCGCGGGGGAGGTATGTGTTCCGCGGCTGGTGGAGACGGATGGGAGGCTCAGACTCTTTGAAGGATGATATGTCGAGGCGGCAGCAGTGGGCATGGTGCTTTGCGGCGGGAAGCGTCCCGGCGGTGATGGTGTGCGCGGGCAGAGCGTGGACGTGGGTGCTGGCTGGATGCGCGGCTGCGGCGGTCTTCTATTTTATATTGTGGCTGCTGCGGCGGCAGAATGGGCTTGCGCTGACGGAGGTCTATCCGATGGCGTTCGGAGCGCCGTTCGGGCGTGCGCTGCTTGCGCTGACCGCGGTGTGGCAGCTGCTTGCGCTTGCAAATACGGTCACAGGCGCGGCGGCTGCGTTTCCGGAGGGCGGCGCGGACCGCCTCGCGCCGTTTGCGCTTTCGGCGCTGGCAGCATGGGCGGCGTTCCGGGGGACGAAAATTCCGGCGCGGTGCGCCGCAGTCGCGGCGCCGGTGCTGGCGGGGCTATATCTGGTGCTGCTTCTGGCGGCGCTGCCGGATGTCAAAATAGAGTGGTGCAGGACATGGGGCGGCGCGGAGGCGATCTTTGAGACGGTCGGGGCGATGCTGCTGCCGACGGCAGCGCTGTTTCTCGCGCGCAGAAATGAGGCGCGAAGCAGCGCGCCGATGGCGGTGCTTGCAATTATGCTGCTTGCGCCGGCGGCGATGGCGGTCGTGACGGCAGGCTGTCTGAGCCCGGAGGTGGTGCGCGAGGAGCGGCTGGCGTTTTACACGCTGACCAAAACGATCAGCATTCTGCCTGTGATGGAGCGCTTTGAGCCGGTGCTTTCGGCGGCGCTGTTTCTTGGGATGTTCTGCATGGCGGCGCTTCTGGCGGATTCCTGCGCGCAGACGGCGTCGCGCGCAGCGGGAAAAAGGAAGAAAAAATGGGAGGTGTGGGCGGTGTGCGCCGCGGCACTGGCGCTTTCGAAGCCGGTCCGGGCGATGCCGGAGGCGGTATGGAGCGCCGGGGCGGTTGCATTTTGGGGTCTTGCGCCGATATTAGCACAAGTTGTAGTAGGTATAAAAAAAGTAAAGAAAAAAGCGAAAAAAGGGTTGACAAACGCAGGCGACTTTGGTAATATAGCGGAGCGTTCTCGCGAGGGAAGCAGATCGGATGTGCGACTTGAACAAAATCGTCGAAAAGATGAAAAAAGTTCTTGACAAACAGATGACGATGTGCTAAACTGAATGAGTTCGCTGCTGAGCGGAAAGCGAAAGCTGCCGATCAGGCGAAAATCAAAAATACAAAAGAAAATGAAAAAAGTTCTTGACTTTTGAAAGATTCTGATGTATAATTGATTTCACGTCGACAACGACGAGTGCACCTTGTAAATTAAACAACGAGAAACATGAACAAACACCTTGGACAATTTTGAACGATCTGAAAAGATCGAAAAAACAAGTTGTTCAGAGATTGTCAGAAATGAGATTCTTTGAATAGCCAACGAAAATTCTTGAGTATAGCCTAGAGCGAACGAAAGAATAAATTGATTTTAGAGCTGAGAAGCTTTAAGATACCATTTATTTGAGAGTTTGATCCTGGCTCAGGACGAACGCTGGCGGCGTGCCTAACACATGCAAGT
>CAKTVN010000042.1 GCA_934623545.1 uncultured Oscillospiraceae bacterium | reverse complement strand
GTGTCAGATCAGTCCCTGTACCAGGATAATGAGGATCAAGATGGGGAGCACCCACTGGAAATAGAGCTTCAGCTTCGGAGAGATCTTCAGCCCGGTCCCACGGTTCGCCTCGGCGAGGTACTTGTCAAAGCCCCAGCCCATTTTCGTGACACAGAACAGCAGATAGACCAGCGAGCCGATGGGGAGCAGGAGGTTACTGACGAGGAAGTCCTCGCTGTCGAGGATGTCGCGCCCGCCGATCAGATGCACGTTCGACCAGAGGTTGTAGCCGAACACGCACGGCAGACTGAGCAGCGCGATCAGGATGCCGCCGATGAGCGTTGCTTTTTTCCGGCTCCAGCCGAAGGTGTCAATGCAGATGGCAAGGATGTTCTCAAACACGGCGAGCACTGTAGAGAAGCTCGCAAAGATCATGAACAGGAAGAACAGCGTGCCCCAGAAGCGCCCGCCAGCCATGTTCACGAAAACATTGGGCAGCGTCTGGAAGATGAGCGACGGACCCTGTCCGGTCTCAATGCCAAACGAGAAGCAGGCGGGGAAGATGATCGTGCCCGCCATCAGCGCGACGAAGGTGTCGAGCAGGCAGATGCGCACTGCCTCGCCGGGAAGCGTCTGGTCGTCCGACATATAGCTTCCGAAGATCTCCATCGCGGCGATGCCGAGGCTGAGCGTGAAGAACGCCTGGTTCATGGCGGCGGTGATGATATGTCCGAGCCCGTTTTCGCGGACCGCGTCCAGCGATGGGACAAGATAGAACTTCATGCCCTCCGCCGCGCCGGGGAGCGTCAGACTGTGGACCGCGAGCACAACGATCAGCGCCAACAGCGCCAGCATCATGACCTTGCTCACGCGCTCGAGCCCCTTCTGAAGCCCGAAGCTGCAAACCAAAAAGCCGAGCAGCACAACGATCTCGGTCCAGATCGCCATCTTGCCGGGGCTCGAGAGCATAGCGAGGAACTCGCCGCTGACGGACTCGGTATCCATGCCGCTGTGGAAGGTACCGGTCAGGAATTTGCCAAAATAGTTGACCATCCAGCCGGTGACGGTCGTGTAGTACATCATAAGCAGGCAGCAGCCGAGCAGGCAGAACCAGCCGTGGATGTGCCACTTCTGACCCGGCTTTTCCAGCGCCTGATACGCGCGGACCGCACTGCTTCTGCCCGCGCGGCCGACGGCAAGCTCCATCGTCAGGACCGGGACGCCCATCACAAGCAGGCAGATCAGATAAATGAGGACGAAAAGACCACCGCCGTTCTGACCTGTGACATACGGAAAGCGCCAGACGTTGCCGATGCCGATGGCGCAGCCCGCGCTGACGAGCAGGAAGCCCAGACGGGAGCGGAAGGATTCACGCTGCATACAGATTCTCCTTTTCTTTCTTCTTTCTCTTCGCATGAAAAACGCATGAAAACGAGTAAATATACAGCGCCAAAGGACAGAAAACGCTGCGGAGCGCTACAAAGCCCGCAGCGGCACAGCACGCTTCGCAGAGGAAAAATCGGACTGCGGAAGAGCCTCATGTTCCTATAAATGGATATAACTGTATATTTTCTTTTGCATACTCATTAAATTATATCGTATGCGCCGCCATGTGTCAAACAACCACAGGTTGATAGAAATCCGTATAATTGTTCCAGAAATAAGAATAACGTAAAATCTGATCAAGAATGCAGACGTAAAAAGTGCGGTGCAGCAGGTTGGAAAAGCCTCGCAGAGTTCCGCCGTGCACGGCGGAATAAAATGTGCATCTGTTTTATGCGGCGGCGTGTACGCCGCATAAAACACACTACACAATGCAGGCGCGGATCCAGCGAAGCGCTTCACATTTGGAGAGGAGAAACAATGAAACGGACGCGCTTTGCCGCCCGCAGCAAAGCGAGGGATATGCAGTTTGTTTCGACGAAGCATTGTGCAGCCTTTTCAAACAAAAAACCAGCGCAGCGTTTTCTGCTTGAGCGCTTGTCAAAAGCTTTTGACAAGCGCTGCACTTGAGACAATGAAAAAGCGGACGCTACAGCGCTGCGAACGCGCGGCTGCCTCTTCCGCGGAGCCACGCGTACAGCCCGGCGGAGGCGGCGAGCGTCAGAAGCGCAAGGAGCCCCATGAAGCCCGCAAAGCCGAGCTGCCAGCCGAAGAGCAGATATCCGCCGCCGAGCACCAGCGCATAGACCCAGCCGCCAAAAAGCGAGATGGCGACGCAGGCGCTCTGCTTGATGGGCGTGAGCTCGTTCGTCCAGGCGAGGTTCGGCAGCTTCAGTCCGAGTGCAAGGGCAAGCAGCGCCGAAAACAGGGTGTAGAGCAGCGGAAGCAACAGAATGAAGAGCGCCTCGAGTGCACCGCACGGGTACACAAGCAGCACACAGAGCGCGCAGAACAGAACCGGAATACCGGTCAGCAGCAGCTGCACCGAGAGCTTGGCGCGCAGCACCTGCCACGGCGTGACCGGAAGCGACTGCATGAGCCAGAGACTTTTGCCCTCAAGCGAGACAGACGGAGCTGCCATGTCGTTCATCGCGGCAAGCGCGCAGACGATGGCGCACAGTAGCGCCGAGACGCAGCCGGGTCTGCCGTCGAAGACGTCGCTCATCGCCGGGAGGAAGGAGCCGCCCTTCCACAGCAGCGCTGCGCCGCCAAGCAGGAGCATCAGAACGCCCATGCCGCAGTTGAGCATATAGTTCGGGCTGGAGGTGAAGCGCCCAAGCTCCTTGCGAAGCAGCGCGGAAGCGGCGCTGTGCTGCTTTGCAGCGCGCTCGCGGTAGACCTTGCGCTCTGCGCGTCCGGTCGAGGTCGCGAGGCGCAGAAAGCTGCGCGAGATCAGATACCACATCAGCGCGAACAGCGCGGCGACGGCTGCCGTGACGATCAGCGTGGCGTGAAGATCGCCGGTCGCGGCGCGCCCAAAGAGATAGACCGGGTAAGCCGAGCCCTGAATGCGCGCGCCGTATACGGCGGCGTTCGCGATGAGATCGCGGATGACGACCTGCGCCTTGAAATAGAAGAAGTAGTACGCGCCAAAGAAGAGCAGCGAGACCAGAACGGTGATGAAGCTCTTGTTTTTCAGCTTCAGGCTGATCTTCGCGACGACCCAGCCGAGCGCACAGGAGAGCGTCATGACAAACACCGAGATCAGCAGCACGAACAGGATGCCGCCCGCAATGGCAGCCGCAGAGGAGGAAATTCGGACCCAGTAGACGAGGACCGCCGGGATGATGACGACGCCGGAGTACATCAGACCCATGAGATACACGCTCAAAAGCCGCGACGCCATGATGACGCGGACTGGGATCGGCATCGACAGCAGAAGGTCATTGTCCTTTGCAAGATACAGCCCGGAATAGGTGTTGAAGACGCTGCCGAACGCGCCGAGCAGGACTGCGAGCAGCCCCATCAGCGCAAAGTAGAGCCAGTCCATCCCGACAGCGGACATCGCGCCGCAGATCGAGGCAGACAGGAATGTGAAGATACCGCCCAGAAGACCGAGCATGACGACGGCGAACAGGACGATATAGCCGATCACAGCCGCCTTGGGGCGGGCTTTGTTTTTCTTCGCGTCATAGAAGTAGCCGCGGAAGATTTCAGCCAGCTGCTTTTTCAGAAGGACTCTCAGCATACCTCTTCCTCCAGCTCCAGGAACACAGCCTCCAGAGAATCGTCGCCCCTGACCTCTTCCATCGTGCCGGAGCGGACGAGCCGCCCGCCCTTGATGATGGCGACCTTGTCACAGAGCTTTTCCGCGACCTCCAGCACGTGGGTTGAGAAGAAGATCGCGCCGCCCCGGTCGCAGACCTCGCGCATCATGCCCTTGAGCAGATGCGCCGCCTTCGGGTCGAGCCCGACAAAGGGCTCGTCCATGAGGATGAGCTTCGGCTGGTGCAGCCACGCGGCGATGATCGCAAGCTTCTGCTTCATGCCGTGCGAATATGCGGCGATGGGCTGGGCGAGATCGCCGGTCAGCTCGAACAGATCCGCGTAGCGGCGGATGCGCGACTGACGGTCTGCGGCGCTGACGCCGAAGATGTCCGCAACGAAATTGAGATACTGGATGCCCGTCATGAAGTCGTACAGGTCGGGGTTATCCGGGATGTACGCCGTGACGCGCTTGCAGGCGAGGGGGGCGTCGCGGACGGATTTTCCGTCGATGCGAATTTCGCCCTCGTCAAATTGCAGGATGCCGGCGACGGAGCGCAGCGTCGTCGTCTTGCCGGCGCCGTTGTGCCCGATGAAGCCGTAGATCTCACCCGGCGCGATGTGCAGGCTGAGATCGTCGACGGCTTTCTTGTCTCCGTATTTCTTTGTCAGATGAGAAATGTTCAGCATGATCGTTTTTTCCTCGCTTTCTCTTTGTGCGCGGCACAGGCGAAGCATTCGCTCCGCGCTGCGGTGCGTATAGCATATAGACGCTTGAAATTCAAAAAGGTTCCGGATTTTTCCGCCTTTTTCCTTTTCTGGCATAGCACATCACAGACACACGCCCCGACGCCGCTCACCCCGATGATCGGACGATAGGGTCAGTCTAATATGATCTCCTTTTTCTTGCCGCTTTTCTTCCTCGGATATTGCCGGATGCGGGTGACGAAATCCAGATTGACGATCTCCAGCTCGCCCGTCTTCTTCTCGATGACCATGCCGCCGTCATCGATCTCCGTTATCACGCCCTGTACGCTGCCGTCATTCGAGGTGATCGTATAAATGATGCACTCTTCTCCGATAAACCGTTTTGCCAGCTCTTTCATTTCACTGTTCTCCTTGTTCTGCATTTTCTGGTTCAATATATGTCTGACTGCCGCGATCCTCCTTCGCCGCATGATCTGCGGGATGATCACAAGAAGGAACAGGGCAAGCAAAATGAGGTAAAGACTGTCCATTTGCGCATCCCTTCCGATCGATACTCAGGAGATTTTATTCCCGGCTTTGGAATATCGCATTGCCTCCTTGCAGTACGCCGACAGATTGACGATCCAGACAAGGCAGACCGTAAGCGAGGGCAAAAATCCGATCTCGAACACAAGCGCACAGAGCGCGAGCACGATGGCTAAAACCGTACAGACCGCATTGGTCGCGGAGTATGCCTTGAACGCGCATTTGCCGATCATAATTTTCTCGGCTTCGTCGCAATCCTCCATCCATTTCTTCTGAAACCGCATATCGTAGACAGACGCCTTCTTTTCGGGATTGGTCCGCTTGGCGGTGTCCACGCACTTTTGCTGAAAGAGGATTGCTTCGATCATGATTGCGAAGAAAGAGGCGATACCGATGAAAAATACAATGGTTTTCTCCTTGTCGTCGAAGATTGCAAGACCACCGGAATAGGATGCCGCAATCAAAAAATAAGAGAGAACGAGCGATGCGCTTGTGAGCCAGAGCACGGCGGACAGCTTCCTGTCGATCGTGTCCGAGGTGTCCTCATCCTCGCCGTCCCACGCACCGAGCAGCTTCTTTGCGCTCCGATAAATCGGAATACAGACCGCCGGCATGATGAACGCCAGCGCCAGCATCAGCCACGGGGCAATGTGCATTCCGAAAAACGTGCCCGCTTCTTTCATAATGCCGCTCAGTTTATCTATCCCGCCTTTTGCTGCACCATAACCAGAATAATAGCCAATCACGCCGCCGGCGATCGTACATACGACCGCAAAAAGCAAAAATTTAGGCAGCGCTTTTCGATTTGCCTGTTTGATCTCGTCATTTTTCATTTTCCGCTTCCTCCTGTAAATAGAAGACTTCTTCTACCGTAACGCCGCAGACCTTCGCGATCGTCAGCGCAAGGGTGACCGACGGCGAATAATCGCCGCGCTCGATCAGGCTGATCGTCTGCCGGGATACGCCGCACAAGCGCCCCATTTCCTGCTGGTTGACATTCAGGATCGCCCTGAATACCTTCAAGCGATTTCGCAGTATCATACAGCACCTCCTATGACGGCTTTTTCGGGCGATATGACAAATATAATTGTCAAATAACATTATACTCTTGTCACTCAAGGCTGTCAAGGCTTTTGAAAAAGGGAAAGGGAGCGCGTCCTTGCGGACGCACTCCCTTCGGGCGGTGCTTTGCCTTTGCTTATTCCAAATTCAAAGAGAAAACTTGCGCCAGCGGCGAGCTCGAGCCGACGACCAGCGTCTTGTTCTTGCCGGTCAGCGCGCTGCGCGCCATGTCGAGCGCACGGACAAATTCATAAAAGTCCGCCTTCTCCTGCGTGTTATACGCAGCGCTCAGGATGCGCATATACTCCGCCTCGCCCTCCGCCTTCAGCTTTTCCGCCTCGGCTTTTGCCTCGGAGATGGTGATGTCGACCTCCTTGTCCGCGTCGTTGCGGATCTCCTTCGCCTGGGCGTTGCCCTCGGCGGCGTAGGAGGCGGCGATGTTCTCACGCTCGGAGATCATGCGCTCATAGACCGCGGATTTGTTCTCGTCCGGCAGGTCGATCTGCTTGGTCTCGATGGCGAGGACATCGATGCCGAAGCTTTCAAAATTGCTGGTGCGCTTGAGGTTGTCCATGATCGCGCCGGCAAGCTCGCCGTCGCGCCCGGAGATGACGTCCTCCTGCTTCATGGAGCTGATGACGGTCTTCAGGCTGTTGTAGACCGCCTGATCAAGGCGCGACTCCGCCGTCGCGACGCTGCCGGAGAGCGTCTGGATGAATTTGAGCGGATCGTCGATCTTCCAGAGCACGAAGCTGTCGGCGACCATCGACTTTTTATCCGAGGTGATGACGTCGCTGACCGCCAGATCGTAGAGCATCTCCGTCTTCGGGAGGGTGCTCGCGCTCTGAACGAACGGCATCTTCAGCGTCAGACCCGGCTGGTCGATCACACGGACGACTGCGCCGAACTGGCGGATGATGGTGTATTCGTTCGGCTGCGTCACGACCATGCCGCCGAGCAGCACGATCAGCACCAGCACGACGCAGACAACGGGAAGCAGAATTTTCAGGACCTTATTCATTGCTGTCAGCCTCCTTTTCGTTCAGGGTCGCATACGGCTCCAGTGGGATGGAGGTCTGCACGCCGGTGGATTCGTCGACGATATAGAGCTTCATATCCGGCAGAATTTCTTCCATGGCTTCGTAGAACAGCCGCTGCTTGGTGATGAGGGGGTACTTCTGGTATTCGTTGAAGAGCTCCTCAAAGCGCGCCGCCTGACCGTTCGCCTCGTTGATCTTGCTTTCGCGGTACGCCTCCGCCTGCTTGATGATCTCATCGGCGTCGGCGCTGGCTGCGGGCGTGACCTCATTTGCGTACTTTTTCGCGTTGTTGACGGCGGTGTCGGCGCCCTGCTTCGCCGTTTCCACGGCGGTGAACGCCTGCTGGACCTCGAGCGTGGGCGGCTCGGCGTCCTGAATGGTGATGTTCGTGAGCTGGATGCCGAGATCCTCAGTCTCCAGACGCGAGACGATCTTCTGCTTGATGTCCGCCTGGATCTCGCTCTTGCCGGTGGTGATAACGCTGTCCACGTCGTACAGACCGATCGTGTCGCGGATATAGCTCTGGCAGAGCATTTTGAGAATGCCGACCGGGTCGCTGGAATTGTAGAGATACTTGACCGGGTCCGTGATGCGGTACTCGACGTAGAAATCCACGTTCACGAAGTTGTAGTCATAGGTGATCATCAGCGACTCCGAGTCGACCGATTCGTTGCTGTCGGTCCGGTAGCCGAGCGGGAAGCTCTGGACGCTCTTGCTGACCTTGGCGACGTGCTGGACGAACGGAATTTTGAACTGGAGACCAGAGGCGGAGACGGTACTGGGCTTTCCGAAGGTCGTGAGGACGGCGTACTGATCCTCCTTGAGCGTGTAGAACGAGTCAAACACGGCTGCCAGCAGGAACAGGACCAGCGGAACGATCCAGAGCAGCTTCTTCAGCCGCCCGGACGCGGGACGCTTCGGCTTCGGACGGTAGGGCTCCTGCGGGTCCTGCCCAGGATAATAGGAATTGCTGTTGTAGTCCATTGCGGGCTCCTTTCTGTGAAGTGTACTTGCTTGTAGTAACCGCTGGATCAATCGTCTGCGGCTATCAGCGGATCTTTTGCCCCAGCTGTGCAGTTTGAAAAACTTGAAAGAGTCGCACAGCCGTCAGGGGCGCCAGAGCGCAACAGATGCGGCACCCCCTTGCGGGTGAACAAAGTATTCCTTCGTTTTCCAAACTTTCATCTGTGTCAAAATCTCTCGCTGATATCTCTTGCCGATTGGATCATCGGTTACTTTAGACGTGACACAGCGGAAAAAGTTCGCTTTTATTATATACAGCCCGCACAAAAATTCCAAGGGGCACTTTTTCTCTGGCGCGCAAAGGCAGAATGTGCTATACTGGTACAACACTCCATGAAAGGAACCGATACCATGAACGATAAGGAAATCGGCGAGCTGCGGCGCCGCCTGCGCCCGGACCGCACCAATATCACTTCCGTTTACGGCTGCTATGTCTCCGACAGCCGCGAAATTCTCTCGACCTTCCGCCAGTCGCTCTCGATCTGCACGGAGGACGACAAGGAGCTCTATCTGGGGCTGCTCAAAAAGGCGCTCTCGGGCTCGCAGGACAAGAATCTGCTCGATCTGACCTTCCGCACGCAGCAGGTCGCCGACAGCGACGAGCACCGGCTTCTGATGAAGCTGCGCGAGACGAAGCTTGCGGAGGAGGAGACGCTCCATCAATTTTATCAGACCGTGATCGAGTCGCTCTCGATCGAGGGGCACTATCTCATCCTGATCGCGCACGAAAGCTATGACGTCCCCTTCAAGGCGCGCGACGGCGCGGCGCTGGAGGACGGCGACAGCGTCTTTTCCTACATCCTGTGTGCCATCTGCCCGGTCAAGCCCTCCAAGCCCGCGCTCAGCTACTGCGCGGAGGAGAAATGCTTCAAGCTCCAGTCGCCGGGGTGGAGCGCATCCGCGCCGGAGCTGGGCTTCCTGTTCCCGGCGTTCGACGGGCGGCGCCCTAACATCTATGACGCCCTCTATTACACCAAAAACGCAGCGGACAACCATGCGGAGCTGATCGAGGGGCTGTTCCACGTCGAGCCGCCCATGCCCGCCGAGGAGCAGCGCGCGTCGTTCCAGACGGTGCTGGGCGCGCTGAACGAGGAATGCGATCTGAAGGTCGTCGAGTCCGTCCACAACGAGCTCTGCCAGCGCATCGAGGTCCATAAGGAGACGAAGGACCCGGATCCGTTGACGGTCGGCAAGGAGGATGTGAAGTCCGTCCTGGCGGAATGCGGCGTCTCGGAGGAGCATTTGGCGGCGTTCAGCGTCGAGTACGACCGCGAATTCGGCACCGACGCGCAGCTCAGCCCGCGCAACATCATCACGCCGAAGAAATTCGAGGTCAAGACGCCGGATGTGGTCATCCAGGTCGCGCCGGACCGCAAGGACCTGCTGGAAACGCGGGTGCTCGGAGGCGTGCCGTATCTGCTCATCCGCGCCGACGACGGCGTCGCCGTCAATGGCGTCAGCATTCAGATGCCGGAATAAAAAGCAAGCCCCGCGCTGCGGCGCGGGGCACGTTTGTCACCCCGGAAGGGGTGACACTTTTTTGCGCCCGAAGGACGCAAACCGCGCCGCAGGCGCGAAACAGCCGCGCCCGAAGGACGCGGAGTTTTTCGTCACCCGAAGGGTGACACCCTTTTGTGCCCGGAGGGCACAAGCCGTGCCGGAGGCACGGGAGACCTCTGCGATTGCACCGCAGTGCCGCGTTTCTTGCGCGACCGCAACTGTCGCTCCGCGGGCGTTCGTCCTCGCAAGCTCCATATCCCTCGCCCCGCCGCAGGCGGCAGGTCTCGTCCATTTCGCTGCTCGTCCTCTCCAAACAGCAAACGCTTCGCTGGTTTGCTGTTTGGTCCCATTTCTGTCTTGCCAGAAAAAAGTATGCAAAAAAGAGGCGCAGGAGAACGAAATAGCGCTTACGCGCAGAAAAACAAGTCGTTACATTCTACGTATTATCGTTACACTGGTGGTCAAGGAACGCCCTTCGGGCGACCGTCAAATCGGGTTTCCTGAGCGCACGATACATTGCGCAAATCGTTATGTTAGTGCCCGTTGAATATTTGACGTATGGAAGTCGAGACAGACGCAGAGTATTTCGACTATCTCGCTGGTCTGTCAGATACGCATCTGCATCGCGTTTAATTGATTTGAAATTTATTTTTGCACAAACCAAACTCCGGGAATGATCCAAGAAGGGGGCATCAGCCCTCTTCTTGGTCGTTTTAAGGGGATTCC